>JAGQOG010000066.1 GCA_020427695.1 Phycisphaerales bacterium | reverse complement strand
TGGGCTTGCGGGCGACCAGGGTCCATCCCCCCGTCGGCACGGTGGCGGTCGCATAGAAGCAGGTGTCGTCGAGTTGGGGATCGACCGCCTCGAACATCTGGAAGCGGTCGGTCGCCGTGCGTCCAGAGAAGAGGTCGGCGAACGGGGAGTCCTTGACCGCGGTCGCCTGAAGCGCCGGTGCACCGGGCACCCGATCGGCGTCGACCGTTGCCGCGACGAAGAGGCCCCGGGTCTCCAGCAGTAGGTCCACCCCGGTGACCTCGCGGATGGCGACGAGGTCGCGCTGAAGCTGCGCCAACGCCCGATCGACGCCGGCGACACCCTTGAAGTGCCCGCCGATCACGATCGGGTACGTCTGCTCGATGAGGAACACGCCCTCGTAGTCGTACGGCCTCGTCACCATCGGACGGGCCTTCTTCGTGCGGAGATAGTCGGCCTTGACGGCGAAGTACCAGAGGCTGGTGGGATCCTCCATGCCCGTCAGCGGCTCCAACCGCATGCCGCCTGGCGCCGCCGCATCGCGCCGGTAGTACGGAATGAAGCGCCCATCCTCGCTCATCGCCTCGCGCGGGATCGTCCCCTCGAGGCCCACGGCGTCGATCACGTCGCCGTTGGGCTCGTACGCGACGTACGCGCCCTGAAGCTCCGGATTGGCCTCGAGCACGGCCCGGCACATCGCCAGCGTGCGCTCCCGCTGGGCAAAGAGCCCCGAGACCTGCGCGATCGCCATCGTCTCCGCCACCGCCACCGCCTTGCGATTGTCCGCCTCCACCAACGCCACCGCGAGCTTGGTCGCGTCGCGCAGCTCCTGCTTGAGCGAATCGCCGAGCCGGTTCCAGGTGCGGGAGGCGTTGATCCCGAGGATCACCAGCACCACCGCCAGCACGGGCAGCAGCACCAGGAGCAGCAGCTTGCCGAGCAGCCGGTGATGCGGACGGGGCTTCGCTTCGGTCATGGGGGGAGCATCCTCGCACGGGAATCGGTGCCGCGCCGGAACCGACAGATCCTCCAGCATCGCCGGAAAGCGCCCCGAAGGGAAGGGGCGAGGCGTTCGACGGCAACAAAACGAAACGAGGACGGAAGGACAAAGTCCCGCCGTCCCCGCATCCGGTTCAACGATGCCGTTTCCGAGACTACCGACCGATCAGAAGGAGCTGGTTCATCAGCTCGTCGGTGGTCGTGATCACACGGCTGGCCGCGGAGTAGCCGGTCGAGGCCAGGATCATGTTGATGAACTCCTGGGAGAGGTCAACGTTGGAGAGTTCCAGCGCGCCGCCGAGCAGGCGCCCGGTACCGAACGCCAGCGGGCGCGAGATGAGCGGCGTTCCCGAGTTGGGTCCGGTGCGGAAGACGTTGTCCCCCGAGTCGACGAGGCCCTCGGCGTTCGGGAACTTCGCCAGCACGAGTTGACCGATGGTGCGGGACAGGCCGTTCGTGAAGCTTCCGTTGATGGAGCCGTCCTCGCCGATCGAGAAGTTGCTGAGCGTGCCGATGGCCGAACCGTCCTGGAACACGCCGGCGAGGTTGCTGCCGACGTCGGTCAGGCTGGACACCGCGTTCGCGCCCTCGTTGAACTGCATGTTCACGTTCAGAGGATCGACGGCGCCGTTCTGCCGGCTGACGGAGAAGCTCTCGTTGCTGGCGGAAACGAACCGTCCGTTGGCGTCGAACTCCAGGACGCCGAGTCCCAGGACGCGGCTGGCGGCGTCGTTGTCGGCGCTCTCGGCGATGAACTGCCACTTCGTTCCCTCGCTGGCGGTGGTCTCCTGCAACACCATCGTGAGGTCGATCGTCAGGGGCGTGCCGAGCGAGTCGTACACCAGAAAGCTGGTGCGCACCGACTCGCCATCCGCCTCGCCGGTCTGGGTCATGACGAACGGCTGGCTGAGTCCGCCGCCGTTCCCCGTCACGACCATGTCGCCGGTCTCGATGCCCAGCTCCTGGACCGTACCCTCGTTGCCGGTGATGACGATCTCGCCACCGGCCCCGATGGTCACGCTGCCGCCCAGCGTCTGGCCATCGACGGTCGAGGAATCGAGACCCAGCACGTCCTCCAGGAAGGACGCGAAGTCGGCGAGCGTCGTGCCGTACGCGTCCACGCCGGGAACCGCGGTCGCCGAGAACGCGAAGGTGTGGGTGCCCATGTCCTTGCCGCCCTTCTCGAGCCCGCTCAGGGTCACGACCGGCGAGGCGGTGCTGTCGAACGCCAGCACGCCCGTGCCCGTGCCGTCGTCGATGTAGAGGTCGTTCAGGGTCACGTCCGTGCCCGCCAGCGCGGGTGAACTCAAGCCGACGTCGGTGAAGAAGCCGAGCGAGGTGTGGATCGATCCGGTGGTGCCGACGCTTCCCGCCGCGTTGAGGTTGCCGTTGAACACGACGTTCCGGGTGGGCTCCGCAAGGGTCAACGTGCCAACGGGGATGTTGATGGGCGTGAGCTCCCCCTCGATCACGTTGAACTGGTCGTCCACGCCGAAGCCCATCACCCGCGCCCCGGAGATCGTGACCAGGTCGTTCTGCGGATTGCGGAGAAAGGAACCGGAACGGGTGTAGAGCTGCGAACCCGCGGAGTCGAGCACGAAGAAGCCGTCGCCCTCGATGGCCACGTCCGTCTGGACGCCGGTGGCGCCGATCGCCCCGTTGCCGAAGTTGCGCTGCGTGCCGCCAATCGAGACGCCGAGCCCGATCTGACCAGGGTTGGTGCCGCCGTTGTTGTCGGAGGGCGCCGAGCCCAGCGACAGATTCCGGCTGAACGACGGGGAGAACGAGAGCCGATTGCTCTTGAACGCCGTCGTGTTGACGTTGGCGATGTTGTTGCCGATCACATCGAGCCGGCGGCTGTTGGAGATCAGCCCGGAGAGTCCGGTGAAGAGGGCGGTCGTGGAAGCCATGGAACGGGTCCTCGCTTGCGAGTGGCGGACGAATGTCGGGGGGAAATCGGCGGGCGATCGGAGACCGGACCGGGTCCGCCTCAGCCGGCGGCGCGGCGGGCCGGTCCGGCGAGTTGACGGGCAACGAAGGGCGGCACGAGTCCGTGGCCGGGCGGCGCCACGCGCACGGATCGTTCCGGCTCGGCGGGAGCGACCTGAACGACCGCGTCGATGCCGACCAGACGGTCGACCTGCGCCGGTGCGAGCTCCTCGCGCACGGCGCGGGAGCGCACGTCCATCAGGAGGGCGCGGCCGTCGATGAGCATCAGCGCCGTCTGGGCGCCGTGGGACTCCGCAAGGTCGGTTGCCGATGCCAGGCGATCGAGTTGGGCCGCCTCGAGCGGCTGGTCGGACGCCGGCGACGCGGCAACGGGAAGACCGGACCGCACCAGGCCGTCGGAGACGAGCGAGAGCATCGCTCCGAACTCTGGCTCGTCCAGTGGGGATGGAACGCCACGGCGGGTTGCGCCGCCGGGACGAACCGCCGGCTCCAGGTGCCGCAACAGCTTGAAGGGATCCACCGGCATTACGCGGCGCCTCCCAAGGAGAGGCCCTGGAGCCCCTGGAGCGCCAGCGGATTGACCACCGACTCGACGCCGTCGATCGGAAGCGACCACCCGTTGTCGAGCTGGAGCGAGATCGACTCGCCCTGGCGCAGCACGGCGATCACCTGTCCCCCGACGCGCTCGCCCTCGTCGGTGAGCCCCTGGACGGAGTTGCCGATCATCGAGCTCGCGGACGAGAGCTGGTTCTGGAAGACGATCGACTGAAGCTGCTTGGTCAACTGGACGTCCGACTCGATCGATCGGATCGAGTTGAGCTGCTCCAGGAGCGCCGAGGAGTCGTTCGGCTGGAACGGATCCTGGTTCGTCAGCTCGGTGAAGATGATCTTGATGAAGTCTTCCGACTTCATGTCGCTGAATCGGCTGACCGGCGCGGCACGCACTGCCGACTCGACCGAAGCGTTGGTGGCGATCTGGCTCATCGTGCGGTCCGCTCCCTGCCGCCATCAACGGCGGCGAATGTCTCGGTGAAGACCCGGCGCGTCGCCGGGTGCCGACCATTCCGTCCCTGCTCCGCGTCGCGCCGGCCGCGGCTCTGACCCTCCGCGGCATCCTGCCGCTGCCCGTCGTTGCGGGCGCCGTCCTGACCGGAGCCGCCCGCCGAGCCGTGTCCCCCGGTCTCGCTTCTCGCCGGTGCCGCCGGCGCCGAGGCGCTGGCGCGGTCGTTCCGAGCCTCCGTGCCCAGTCGCTCCAGGGCGAGCCGGTCGGGCGTCAACCGATCAACGGCCAGCCGCTCCACGGTGAGTCCGTGCATCTCCAGCGCCGCACGAAGCTGACCGAGCGACCCTTCGAGCAAAGTCCGTGCCTCGCTTCCGCTGGCCAGCAGCGACGCCGACACGGTCGTGCCCTGGATCGTCACGGCGATCCGAACCTGTCCGAGATCCGGCGGGTCGAGACGCAGCGTCAGCGTGCCTCCCTTCTGAGCGAGAAGCGTGGAGAGTCCGCGCAAGACAGGCGCCGCCGCAGGCGCGGGGTCTGCCGAGGCAAGTGCGGCCTCGCGCGCTCCTTGCGCCATGGTCATGCTCGTCGAGCCGGGCCCGTCCGCGCCGGCCCCGGACGGTGGAGCAACGGTTGCCGCGGCATCGCGGCCGTCAACGGCGGCATTGATCTGCGCCGCCCGCGCCTCGGCCGCCGTTGACGCTCCGTCGGCGCTGCCGGCGGGCGCCCGGAGTCTCTCGCGGGCCGCCCGCTCCATGTCGCTTCCGCCCGCGCGGGGGTCGATGGCCGTGGAATCGGCGGTGGCCGTCGCCGGTGTCGCGATTGTCGCGTTGGGCGCACGCCCTTCAGCCATGTGCTCGCGGCCGGCCGTCGGACTCGTGCCGACCGGTCCGCGCGACCGGTGGACAGGCGCCTCCGCATCGAATGCCGCCACCAGCACCGTGCCATCCTGCGCTGCCGGATCCACCTGCGGCGCTGCGGCGACGCTCGCGGCGGAGGCGTTGGTGGTTTCGGCGGGCGCCGAGGTTGCCGTGGTCGATGCCGCCGACACGGACGCCGTTGGTGCGGCGGTCGTCGGCGCTGCGCTGGCGCCCGTCGTTGCGGGCACTCGACCCGCCTCCGGGTTCACGGTCGTGGTGGCACCGGTCGCGGCGTCGCCGGCGATCGCGCCGATCGCTGCCGGAGGCACCGTCTCCGCGTCGGCCGTGGTGACTCCGTCGGGCACGTCGGTTCCAGGCGGTGCAGGCCCGGTCGCCTGTTCGTGCGTCGCGGCCGCCTCTTGCGTCGAATCGTCCTGCATTGCCGCCGATCCGCCAGCGACGTCGACCGATTCCTCGCCGCCCTCCTCCGCCGACTTCCGGGCCGACCCCCGGGCCGACCCCCGGGATGGCGAATCGGTGGCGGAGGCGAATGGCTCGTCGCCGTTGCGCTCGCCGTCATCGCCCGACGTGCGGTCCCGATCCCCGGGGGCGGCGTCAGCCTCGGCGGCGGGCGGCAAGCTCGCGCGTCCGGCGTCGATCACCTCGGCGGCAGCGTGCTTCCGCGATCCGCGGGCTTCAGTGGATGCATCGCGGTCGCGGGACCTCGCCTCGTGTCCACGGCTCGCACCGGACGCCCCGGAGAGGCCGGAGCTGCGCCAACGGCGCAGGGTCTGCGCGAAATCGTTGCGCCGGGCGGCCGGCACGGGGGCGGCACGAACGGGTTCGTTTCGGTCAGGAAGCGGCGGTGTCTGTGGGATCTGCATCGTTGGCGTCCGGGCCCATCTCCGGCTCGTGGCCGAAGGTCCGCAGACGCTCGAGCAAATCCCTTGCCACCAAGACCTCGTTGCTGTCCTTGAACTCGCGCAGGATCTTCCCCGCGGTCCGCGCGTTCATGGCGTTGAGATACGCCACCGCCTGTTCGATCTCGCCGGCGGTCACCAGTTCCGCGATCTGTTGCTTCGCCTGCTTGGCGGGAAGCTCGGACAGAAGCTTGATGGCCTTTGCGAACTGCTCGTCGTCCTGGGCCAGGCGCAACGCGGCGACCTGCTTCTCCCAAGCGGCTCGATCGAGCGCAAGCTGCTCTTCGCGCCGTTGGAGGTCCGCCAAGCGCTGATCGAGCTGGGTGGTGAGCTGTGCGTGCTCGTCGCGCAGCCGCTGGGATGCAATCCGCTGCTGCTCCTCGATCCGGCTGGCCGCCCGCATCGTTCGCGCCGCGTCCCCCGTGCCGCTACCCGCGGATCCCGAGCGGGCGGAAGCGGCGTCCGCGCTTTCCTCCGTGCCCTTGTCCGCGGCCGACATTGCCATGGATTCTCCATCCGGAGGAGCGAACAGCTCCCTTGCCGCTTCGAGTCGATCACGCGTCAGCCGCTTCGACTGCCAAAGCCACGCCACGAACATCCCGGCGGCCAGCACCTGGACGATGCAGAAGAAGGACAGGGCGTTCCACAGCGTCTTCATGGCGTGTCATCCTGTTGATCCGCGTTCGGAACGGGACGGAATGCGTTTGGCGAATCCGGTCGGCGGTCCTTGCCTAGATCGGCCGGGCGGCCGGCGGCCATGACCGCCAGCTCGTCCAACGCGTTGTTCTCGGCTCGGTCGAGTCCTTGCCGCCATTCCTCGAAGCGGCGTTCGCGCAGAAGCTCGATCGCACGACGCTGCTTGGCCGCCTCGGCCAGCGCCTCGCGGGCCCGCACGATGGACTTGGTCACGCCGGCCATCCGAAGAACGAGCTGATGGCCTTGGCGCATCACCTGGACGGCGCTGCCGGCATGCAGGCGCAACGCGGCCGCGTCGAGGCGCCCGACCAGCACGCCGCGGAGCGCCTCGCGTCCCTCGGAGAGATCCTCCTGTCGCTGGCGGATCAGGTGCTCGAGGCGCGTCCGCTCGGCCTCGAGCCGCGCCAACTCGATCTGCCTCTGCTCCTCGGCGCGACGGCGCGCCTTCAGCAGCGGTTCGAGTTGGAAGCGGAATCGGGGCATGTCTGGTTGGTCCGGTGCTTGGGATTCGATCCGGTTCGGGCCGTCCCGCGGCGGGCATCAGCCGATCAGGTGCGTCGAGCCGGGGCCTGCGTGCCGGCGGGACGCCGGGCCGCGACGATCCGTTGTCGCGCCTGCTCCGACTCGGCCGCGATCTCCAGGAGCGTTCGGCAGGTTCGGGGATAGTCCGTACGATCGTCCCGTTCCTGGCGCAGGAACGCGTTCATGCGCTGGTGCATCTCGCAGGCGAGGTCGGTGTCCGGATCGGAGCCGGGCGCGTAGGCGCCGATCGCGATGATCTCCTCCGCTTCCCGATGTGCCGCCGCCATCGCCAGCAGTCGGCGGCGGGCGGTCCGGTGATGGTCGTCGCAGACGGCGTCCGCGACGCGGGAGATCGATTCGAGGACATCGATGGCGGGAAAGTGCCCGCGCGAGGCGAGCCGTCTCGAGAGGACGATGTGACCGTCCAGGATTCCGCGGGCGGCATCGCTGATCGGCTCGGTGAGGTCGTCGCCCTCGACGAGCACCGTGTAGAGGCCCGTGATCGAGCCGCCGCTCTCCAACGCCCCCGCCCGCTCGAGGATTTGCGGCAGGATCGCGAACACCGACGGCGTGTAGCCCTTCGTCGCCGGCTGCTCGCCCGCGGCCAGGCCGATCTGGCGCTGCGCCTGGGCGAATCGGGTGACGGAGTCCATCATCAGGAGCACGTCGCGGCCGAGTTCGCGGAAGTGCTCGGCGACCGTGCAGGCGACCAGCGCGGCGCGAACGCGCAGCAGCGGCGACTCGTCGCCCGTCGCGACCACCACCACGCTCCGGGAGAGTCCCTCCGGTCCCAACGCGTGCTCGATGAACTCCCGCACCTCCCGCCCGCGCTCGCCGACCAGCGCGATCACGTTGACGTCCGCCGAACTCCCGCGGGCGATCGAGCTCAGCAGCGAGCTCTTGCCGACGCCGGGTCCCGCGAACACGCCCACCCGCTGGCCCTTTCCCAGCGTGAGCAGCGCATCGACCGCGCGGATGCCGGTGGGCAGGGGCTGTCCGATCACGCGGCGAGACATCGGGTTCACGCGGGGCGGCACGAGGGGTCGCGCGACCGTCTCCGCGGGAAGCGGCCGGTCGTCGAGCGGACAACCCAACCCGTCGATCACGCGCCCGAGCAGCGACTCGCCCACTTGCACGGTCTGCGCCGTCTGCTCGCCCACGGCCCTCCAGCCCGGAGCGATCCCGGCCCGTCCCGCGAGCAGCATGACGACGGCCCGGTCTCCGTCGAAGCCCACGATCTCCCCCCGGGACGGGCCGTCCCCGGCAGCGGTCTCGGCCGGCGTGCGCCCTTCGAGGCGAACGAGGGCACCGATCGGAAGCGGCAGGCTCCGCACGGAGAGCGTCAGTCCGCGCACGGCATCCACGGTGCCGACGACCTCGCGCGACTCGATCCGTCGCAGCGTGTCCAGTTCGGCGGCCAGCACGCTCATGTGCTCGCCTCGACTTCATCGCCGGAGGCGAGCGATTCGTGTCGTGCGCCGGGAAGGAGCGTCTCCACGATCCGATCCAACTGTGTGCGCAGCGTGGCGTCGATGCGCCCCTCCGCCGTGGTCACGATGCACCCGCCGCGACCGACGGTCTCGTCGTCCACCAGTTCCGCGTGGCTGCACGCGGACGCCGCCGCCAGTATTCCGGGCATCGCCGTCTCGAGCGTCGTCCGATCCCCGGGATTGACCGCCACCCGCACCGCCGTCCGCGAGGACAGCAGGCCCAGGGCGGCACCGACCTGGTCGATCACGCGCTCCGGCTCGGCGGCGACGGCACGCCGCAGGATGCGTTCCGCCACCGCAAGGGCGACATCGAGCACGTCGCGCCGCGCCTCGAGCAGCATGGCGCCGCGCTCGCGCTCCCAGCGTTCGAGGGCCGTGGACCAGCCCGACTCGAGTGCACCAAGCCGATCCCGCATCTCGACGGCGGCCTCCTCGCGACCGGCCGCGGCGCCGGCCTCGCGTCCCTCGCGCACGCCCTCCTCGTGCCCCGCCGCCCGGCCCTCGGCCGCGGCACCGTCCACCAGCCGTTGCGCCTCGACCCGCGCTTCCGCCAGGATGCGCGCGGCCTCGTTGTGCGCGGCGGCCAGGATCGCTTCCGCCTTCCGATCGAGGTCCGCGAGGTCCAGCACGATGGCGCCGCCGGCGGCGTGCATGGCGCGGCTGCTCTTCAGCACCGGCATTCAGAGCGCCTCCCCGGCGAAGCGGTGGATCGACAGGCGTGGGGGGCCGATGGTCACACCACCATGTCCTTGTCGCCGCCGCGGCCCGCGATGATGATCTCGCCCGCGTCCTCGAGACGCCGCACGACATCGACGATGCGCTGCTGGGCCGACTCGACGTCGCTTACGCGAACCGGTCCCATGAACTGCATGTCCTCCTGGATCAGCTCCGCCGCCCGGCTGGACATGTTGTTGAAGATCTTCTGCTTGAGGTTCTCGCTGGCCGTCTTGAGGGCCAGGCACAACTCGTCGTTGTCGACCTCCTTGAGGACGGCCTGGATGCCCTTGTCGTTCACCATCAGGATGTCCTCGAACACGAACATGAGACGGCGGATCTCCTCGGTGAGATCCGGGTCTTCGCTCTCCACACCCTCCATGATCGTGCGCTCGGTGGCGCGGTCGCAGAGGTTCAGCATCTCGGCCACCGTCTCCACGCCGCCCACCCGCTCCATCGAGTGCATGAGCATGTTGGAAAGGCGCGACTCGAGCCCGGCCTCGACCTCCCGGATGACCTCGGGATTGGTCTGCTCCATGTTCGCCACCCTGCGCACGACCTCGACCTGCTTCTGGGGCGGCAGGCCCACCAGGATCTCCGCGGCCTTGTGGTGCGGCAGATGGCTGATGATGAGGGCGATGGTCTGCGGATGCTCGTCCTGGATGAACGTCAGGAGATTCTCGCTCTCCGCCTTCTGAAGGAACGCAAACGGCGTCTTCTGCACCTGCGTCTGGATCTGCCCGATGACCTTGTCGGCGAGCTTGGGGTCGAGCGAGTTCTTGAGCAGCATCTTGGCGTAGTCGAGCCCGCCCTCCTTGGCGTACTGGGTGGCGAGGCTCAGGCTGTAGAACTCGCTGATGACCGACAACGCGAGCTCCTTCGGGATCTCGCCGATCGACGCCAGCGCCCGCGTGACCTCCTCGACGGTCTCCGTGGGGAGCTCCTTCAGCACTTGCCCGGCCGCATCCGGCTCGAGCACGAGCAGGAGAACCGCGGACTTGATCACGCCGTCGAGTTCCTCGGCGCTGCGCGGGAGCTTGGATCCAAGTCGGTACGCCATGAGGACTCCTGCTCAGACCTCGCCCTTCATCCACCGCCGCAGCACCGCCGCCGCCTCGTCCGGGGCGCGGCCCACCATCTCGTTGATCTGCCGCAGCATCTGTTGCCGGCGCAACGCCTCGTCGTCGAGCTCCATGCCCTCGAGGGCGGGCGTCGCCTCGTCGGCCTCCCCCACCAGGTCGCTGTCGTCCGAACGAAGCGCGGGCGGAACACCGGCGAGTTCGGTCGCGGAGGGAAGCGCCATGCCGCCTTGCGCCTTGCGCACCATCAGCAGCATCATGGCAAGGCTGATGAGCCCGAGCGTGCCCAGGCCCACCGTGCGAACGAGCGAGTAGCTCACGCCGCCCGCCACCCAGCCTCCGGTTGCCGCGGGGAGCGAGGGCATGCCGGCCTCGTCGAGTTGGCCGAATGCCGGCGTGATCACGCTCACGACCACGGTCCCCTTCTGGCCGTTCTCGGCGGCGTCCGTGTCGATGAGCGGTTCGACGATGCCCTTCACCTGTTCGACGAGCGTCCGCTCGCGAGCCGCGATCGCGGAGGCGTCCGGGGGCGTCGTGGACCCCGTTTCCTTCTGGATCAGGAAGCTCACGTATTGGCGGGGGATGCCGATGGTGGCGTTGATCTTGGTGGCGAAGCCCTTCGGATCGCGCACGATGCTCTGGCGGGAGGGGAACCGCGGATCCAGCTTCGATTCGCTCTGCTCCGACGAGTAGGTGGATCCCCGGCTGCCGCCGGTGGCCACGCTGACGCCCGTGTTGGTTCGAATGCCGGGCTCGCCGCCCGGGGCCGCGGTAGTGGAGGCGACGGTGCTGTTGCGTTCCGCCCTCGGACCGATGACCGGATCGGTGAACGACTCGGCGTGCCGCTCCTCCTCGTAGACCACCACTTGGGCGTTGACCGACACCACGACCCCGGGAATGAAGGAGAGCGTCGACTCGATCAGCCCGCGAATCGCCTGATCGGTGCGCATCTTGTGGTCGAGATAGGTGCTCGCCGCGAGGTCCTCGTCGGTCTTGGGCTGGCGCCGGCGCCCGCCGTTCGCGTCGGTGATCGTCACGTTCTGAAGCTTGAGTCCCGCGTGGCCACCCACGACGGTCGCGGCAACGGCGTCCACCAGGGACTGCGGCATCTCGCCGGAGACCATCTCGACGGTGACCGTCGCGGAAGGCGGACGATGGCTCGCTCCGATGCCGATGCCGCGCCGCTGCTCGTCGCTGATGACCACGCTGGCCCGCTTCACGCCGCTGAACTTGCTGATGATCTTGGACAGCTCGTTCATCTTGGCGGTGAGCCACAGCTTGTACGACTGGTCCTGACTGCGGAACGGACTCTCCTGCTCGACGAGCGTGGCGAAGTCGATCGATTGCGCGTTCACCACGTTGGACTCGGTGAGCTGGGCCAGGATCGCGTGCCGCTGGTCCGTGGGAACCAGCACGCTCGTGCCGCGGTCCTCGTGGGTGATGCCCCGCTCCTCGAGCCAGCGAACCGCGCTCACGACGGCCTCCTGGTCGCCGTTGAGGGGAAGCGGCGACAGCGCCGCCCGGGCGGTGTACTGGGCCACCAGGAACATCGCCATGGCCAGGATCACCGCCAGCGACCCCATCAGGAGCCGGGCGGAAACGCTCAGCTCGGCGAAACGGTCAGAAGCCCCCTTCAACAGTTCCCGCAATGCCTGCATCGCTTGGCCTCCATGCCCTCGAAGCGGCTGTCGCCGTCATGCCTTCGACGCTGGCCATCCTGGCCCGGCGCCGCGGCGGATTCCCACACTCGTCATACGCGGATCTGCTTCACCTCGTCGTACGCATCCATCACCTTGTTCCGAAGGGCGAGCAGCATGTTGAACGCGGTGTTCGCCTTCTCCGTGGCGAGGATCACGGACTGCACGTCGTCGCGTCGTCCCGCCAGCACGTCCTCGGCCGCGCTCTCCGCGGCCCGCTGAAGCTCGTTCACCTGCCGGATCTGGTCCGCGAGCTGGTTCTGGAAGCTCGGACCCTCCACCGACCGTCCGACGGACGGAGCGGGAAGGCCGGGGCCCTTGAGTCCGCCGCCAGCACTGATCAGTCCAAGTGGATCGCTCATGTCGCGTCTCCGGAGTCAATACCCAGCCGGGCCCGAGCGCTCGCGCCGGGCTCGAGGTTCATCCAATCATCTGCAAGGCGGTGTTGATCATGGCCCGCGTCGCCTCGACGGCGGCCGCATTGGCCTCGTAGTTCCGAACCGCCTCCATGGCGTTGAGCTCCTCCACGACCACGTTCACGTTCGGGTAGAGCACGTAGCCGCCGGCATCGGCATAGGGGGAGCCCGGCTCGAAGCGGGGAACCAGAGGCGACTCGTCCGTCTCGATCGACGCCACATGAACGCCGAGCGCCGAGGCGGAGTCGGGATCGCCCGCGGCGAGGATCGCCGCCCGGCGCCGGTACGGCTCGTAGCGGGTGCCGTCCGGACTCAGGATGGAGTCGGCGTTGGCGATGTTCGCGGAGCTGACCTCGAGCCGGACGCGGCTGGCGGTCATGCCGGAGGTGGAGATGTCGAAGGCGCCGTACATGGCTCGTGATCAGGGGCTCGTGATTGGGGGGTCGTGATCGGGGCAGGCCGGCGAAGGACTACAGGCGTCCGCGAATGGCGGTGTTGAGCAGGCCGAAGTGGTTGCGCAGCATCGTGGTGGCGAACCGGAAGGCCAGGAAGTTCTCGGAAAGGTCCTGCATCAGGTGCTCGAGATTGCGGTCGTTCCCGTCGTGGAACAGCAGGTTGTCGCCGATCGGTCGGGGAGCCAGGGCCACGCCGTCGTCCAGGAACGTCACCTCGCGGCTGCTCTCGGGCGCGAATCCCTCTCCCGAGCGCCGAGCGTCGATCGCCTCCCCAAGCTGCCGCTGGAAGTCCGCGACGGAGACGTCCGCAGGACGAAAGCCGGGGGTGGACGCGTTGGCGATGTTGTTGGCGATGAGCTCCTGCCGTCCCGCCGCGAACTGGACCATGCGCTCGAGCGCCGGAATGGCGCCGCTGTCCGTGAGGCCGTGAATCATGGGCTCGGCCTCCAAGGCCGCGCTCGCCCGTCCTGCTGCAATCGCCGCGCCGCGGCGGCCAGGCCTCGGGAGAGCGGTCGGATGCACACGGCGGCGCAACCTCTGCGCGGTCGGTCACACGGTCGGCGCGACAATTGCCGCCTCCTTCCACTTCTTCAACTTGAGGCCGAGCGTGCGAACCCCGATTCCCAGGGCCGCGGCGCTGCGCTGCCGATGCCCGTTGTGCCGACGGAGGGTCGCCAGGATCGCCTCGCGCTCGATGTCCTCGAGGGTCACCGTGCCGTCGCATACGAGGTCGTTCGGAATGGAGCCGTCGGCGTCGGGGTCGAGCAGGCGCTCCCCGTCGGCGCGGAACGAGCCCGAGCCGGTGTCGCACGGGAGGTCCGGATCGTTCAGCCACGGCTCGATCAGCGCCGCCTCGATCACCGGTCCGGCGGTGAGCACGGCCGCACGCTCGCAGATGTTCTGCAGCTCGCGAACGTTCCCCGGCCATCGGTAGCGGGCCAGCCGGTCGGCCGCCTCGGGCGAGAGCGACTTGACGGGCTTTCCTTCCCGGGCCGCCACGGCGCCCAGGAAGTGCTGCACGAGCGCCGGCGCGTCCTCCATGCGCTCGCGGAGAGGAGGCATGTTCACCGGCAGCACGTTCAGGCGGAACAGCAGGTCCTCCCGGAAGCGTCCGGCGTCGACCTCGCGCCGCAGGTCGCGGTTGGTGGTGGCGATCACGCGCACGTCGACGGCGCGGCTGGCACTGGAGCCCACGCGCTCGAAGCAGCGCTCCTGCAGCACGCGCAGCAGCTTGGCCTGGATCTCGGGCCCGACCTCGCTGATCTCGTCGAGTAGGAGCGTTCCGCCGTCGGCCAGTTCGAAGCGTCCCTTGCGCAGCTTGTCGGCGCCGGTGAAGGCGCCCTTCTCGTGTCCGAAGAGCTCCGACTCGAGCAGGCTGGTCGAGAGCGCGGCGCAGTTGATGGCGAGGAACGGCGCCGCCGCCCTCGGACTCCGTGCGTGAATGAACCGAGCGGCGATCTCCTTGCCGGTGCCGCTCTCGCCGCAGATCAGCACGGTGCCGTGGCTGTCCGCGATGCGGTTGAGGCGCTCCTTGAGGACGGCCATCACCCGACCCTCGCCGACCATGGTCCGCACGACCGCGTCGCCCTGCGATGCAGCCGGGGCGTCCGCACGCAGGATCTGGTTCTCGCGGAGCAGGCGCCCGTGCTCGACCGCCCGATCGACGGCAATGGCCAGCTCGTCGCCGCTGAACGGCTTCGTCACGTAGTCGAACGCGCCCTGCTTCATGGCGGACACGGCCGTCTCGACGGTCCCGAAGGCGGTCATCAGAATGACCGGCAACTGCTCGTCGAGGCGGCGGATCTCTCCCAGCAGCTCCAGGCCGGTCATCCCCGGCATCTGGAGATCGGTGATCACCGCGTCGGGCGATCGTTCCGCGATCCGATGGAGGGCCGCCTGGGCATCGGCCGCCACCGCCACCGCGTGCCCCCGCCGCGAGAGCGTCGTTGCGACGCTGTCCCGCATGAGCTCCTTGTCGTCCACCACGAGCACCTTGCTCATCAGCAAGCCTCCCTTGCGACGCAGTCCGTTGCGTCGCGGTTGGATTCGGCGTCATGGTCCGCCGGCATCGCCGCCGGAGGACCGTCCTCGGGAATGAACACCTCGAACCTGGCTCCGCCTTCGGGTGTCGTGCCCACGTCGATGTGCCCGCCATGGGCGTCCACCACGCGATGCACGATCGAGAGCCCGAGACCGGTTCCGTTGGCGCGGGTGGTGTAGAACGGATTGAAGAGCCGCGGCACGACATCGGAGGGGATGCCCGGCCCCGTGTCCTCGAACGAGACGACGACGAACCCGCCGCTGCTTCCGTTGGGCCGTCGGCGTCGGCACCGTCCCGCGCGGACGACGAGCCGACGGGTGGGCGACCCGGCCTCCGCCATCGCCTCCGCCGCGTTCCGCACGATGTTCGCGAGGGCGCTGACGAGCAGCCCGGCATCGACTTCGAGGGCGGGCAGCGCCGTGTCCGCCGCGCAACGCTCGACCGTCACGCCGTGCTCGATCAGCAGCGCCTCGCACGTGCAGAGGGCGCGATCGAGGATCTCTTGGGGATCGTGCGGCTGCACGCGCAGGTCGGTGTGGCGGGCGAACGCCAGCACCTCCCGCACGACCTCGTCGAGGCGGATCGTCGCCGCCTCGATGCGCTCGCACAGTCGCCGCGCTTCGTTGCGACCCTCGACCTCGTCCCGCAGCACCTGGGTATACAGGCGGATGGAACCGAGCGGATTGCGGATCTCGTGGGCGATGCCGGCGGCCATCTCGCCGAGGGCCGCGAGAGCCTCGGTGCGACGCAAGCGGGCGTTCGCCTCGGCCAGCTCTCCCTTGAGCGAGGTGACCTGGGACTGCAGCGCGCCGTGCGTGGACACGAGCTGCTCCGTCACCGCGTTGAAGGAGCGCATCAGCTCCTCCAGACCGGCGGCATCGATCGGCGTCTCGCTCTGGATCGCAGTGGCCACGACCATGTCCTCAGGCCCTCCTGTCCGCGTAGCGGGCGGTGTCGCGCATCGGCGCGACGGCGTGGGCCGCGTAGGCGCCGTGGGCCTGGCGGCCCGCGCCGTTGGCGGCAAGTTCCCGGCGGACCTCGTCGCGCTTGGCGCCGATCGCCTCGGCGGTCGCCGCATCGAGCGTCCGCACCGCCTCGAGCCGCTGTTCGATGCTCGCCATCAGCTCCGCCACCTGCTGGCGGTCCGGCGCCGTTCCCGTGCCGAACTCGGCCAAGGCCGACGCCAATTCCGCTTCGCCGGCTTGAATGGCCGACACGGCGCCGTTCCGCTCGTGAACCAGCGCGGCAAGCCCATCGGCGTCGCGGTTCGCCAGGAGCTTCGCTTGCCGGGCCGCCTGGGCGTGCACCCGCTCGACCAGTTCGAGCTGTCGGCGCAGGACGCCGACGAGCCGCGATCCGGCCGAGGACGGTGCGTGCGTGTCGGGACGGCGGCTGCGGCTCATCCTCCGTTCTCCTTCTCGTTGCCGGCACTGACCCGCATGTCGAGCGGGGTGTTGGCCAGCCAGCGCTCCCAACTGGCGCGATCGAGGATCGAGTCGGCGCTCTCGAACGCGTCCGGCGGGAGCTGGGCCAGCCTGATCTCGGCGCGGCGATGGGCGGTGCGGGCCTTCTCGGGCTCGCCCAGGGCGTGCCAGCAGTTGACGATCTGGATCAGCGCGACCATCGACACCGGGTGATCGCTGTAGCGGCGCTCCGCCTGGTCGTAGAGCGCGATTGCATCCTCGTACCGACCGAGATCGAACGCCGCATCGGCGCGATAGAGGTACGCCAGCCGCTGGCTGTCGCGCTGCAGCGGGTCGAGCGAGCGCGGATCGCGCCGCTGGTAGCCGTCCACGACCTGGTCGAAGAGCGTCATCGCCTGCATCAGGTTCCGTTGACGGGCATCGGCCTCGGCCTGGCGATCCGCCGGAGGAAGGTCGGCGCGGTCCAGGCGCTGCCGCTGCAGCGCCGCGATGCGCCGGTAGGAGTCGCCGAGACGGAAGCGGATCTCGTTGAGACGCTCGTCGTCCGGGTAGCGGCGCACCGCCTCGTCAAGTGCCTCCACCGCCCGGACATCGTCGCCACTCTCGTGGAGCAGGGCGCCGTAGGCGATCAGGGCATTCCGGTACGCCATCGACTCCGGCTGGAGATCCGCTCCGCCGTCGAGCACGACCCGAAGCTGGGCCAGGGCATCGCCGCGGTTGCCGATCTGGTCGAGGCACCGGGCCAAGGGGACATAGGAGCGGGCGGCGAAGGGACTGGCGGGGTAGTCGTCGATCGTGTGGCGATAGGCCCGCGCCGCCTGCTCGAAATCCTCCAGGGCGAGCAGCGCCTGGGCCAACCGGAACTGCGCTTCGGCCGCCCTTGCGTCCTCCGCGGGATGGCTGTCGAGATAGCGTTGGAACTGCTCCGCGGCCCGTTGATGCTGCCCGGCCCGATCGAAGCTGTCCGCCGCCATCCAGACCGATTCGGTCCATGCGTCGCCGCCCTCGACCTCGCTCTCGACGGCCTTGGCGTGCCGCAGGTAGTGCTCGCCCGCGAGATTGAACAGCCGCGCCGCCTCGCCGCCGCGCACCGCGTCGGCGTGCGCTCCTTCGGCATCGGCCGCGGCCACCTCCGCTTCGGCCTGGAGCCGGGTCACCGCCGCCAGGCGAAGCAGCACCGAGGCGGGCACCGTTCCGGGAGCGAACAGCGATTCGGCGATCGAGATGTATGCCGCGGCCTGGGGCAGCAGCCGCTGCGTCAGCGCCGCATCGTGCCGGACCATGAGGCTCTCGGCGACCCGCTCGCGGGTCACCCGCGCGTCGGCCTGCCGCGCCTTCAGCAGCTTGGCCAGCGTGCGGTAGTCGTCCTGACTCGACATGTGGTCGCCCAGCGCCGCGAGCGCCTCGGCGCGGCCGAGAAGACCTACGGCGGCGAGCGGATCGCCGACGTAGTCGCGAACCACCGCGGAGAACCGCTCGACCGCATCGTCGAGATCGCCGCGCCCTGCCGCGACCAGGCCAAGCGTCGCCTCGGCGCGTCCCCGCACCGAGGTGGTGGCGGGCAGAAGCTCGAGCGCGTGCTTGAGATCGGCCTCGGCGGAGGTCTCCTCGCCGATCTGGTAGTGGGCTTCGCCCAAGAGGGTGTACAGCTCGCCGACCGCCGCCGAGTCCTCGGGACCCAGCCGCGGCTCCACGCGCCGCATGTCCACCAGGAGGCGATCGAGCGCCTCGTGCGACCGACCGTCGCGAAGGCGGATCTCCGCCAGCCGCGCTGCCGCCCACGCCTCGTCGCCGCCATCGACGCCTTGACTGGTGCGGTAGTCCGAGAGCAACTGCTCGAGGACCGGGCGCGACGCATCGCCGCGCCGGGCCAGGACATCGATGATTCGGCGCTGCACGATCGCGTGGGCGCGATCGCGACCCGTCGCGTCGCCGCTCGCCGACGCCATCGCGTCGAGCGCCCGGCGCGCCGCGTCGAGGTCGCCCAGGGCGACGGCGGCCAACGCCTGTCGGGTCAACCGCTTGGTGTCGAGCGGCAGTCCAAGTCCGGACGCCAGCTCGTACTGCTGGATGGCCGCCGTCCAGCCCTCCGGATTCGGCACGTCCGCGGCCTCCTGCCGCAACGACAGCCAGTCGCCCGCCAGGGCGTGGAAGCGCGCCTGCTGCGGCGGCGTGCCGGCGCCGATCTTCGGTTCGATCACCTGCTTGATCCGATTCCCGGCCTCCTCGATCTGGCCGGCGACGAGCAGACGCTCGACCTGGTCGAGGGCGCCATCGAAGTCGTTCTGCGGAGCGTTCCGGCGAGCCTGCCACAGTCCGACAGCGATCAATGCCACGCTGATCGCGAGGACCGGAACCTGCCAGAGCTCTCGCCATCGTGCCGGGCGGACGGTCTGCGTGGACCCGTTGGGCACGACGGCCTGATCGTCATCCATGGAGATCCTCTCGCGTCGTACCGCGTCATGGCGGCACGATGGACGATCACGACCCCGGCGAGTCCATTCGCCGGCATCGAGATATCGGGCGTGTTGTTTGGGCGACTTGAGCAATATCCGCCCG
This sequence comes from Phycisphaerales bacterium, assembly GCA_020427695.1. Taxonomy (GTDB): domain Bacteria; phylum Planctomycetota; class Phycisphaerae; order Phycisphaerales; family SM1A02; genus JAGQOG01. The sequence goes on along the minus strand of JAGQOG010000066.1, from coordinate 5,315 downwards.
TCCAACCGCCGCGCAGCGCCCCGCCGGCGGCTGGTCGCCACCCTCCCGCCGAACGCGCGCACACGACATCTTGGGGGACGGCGAAGTGGCATCCACCGCATGGGCGCCCCCGGGCTTGCAGCGCGACGTGCACCGGACTATTCGGTGGCCGGCGCTCGCCGCATCGTCCGAACCACGATCGTGCCGGTCCCAAGTTCGGGCAGTCCCCGGTGGTTCACGTTCATGAGACAGAACACCCCCACCACCGGCATCGCAAGCACCAGGAACTTCAGGACCGAGCGGGCCAAGCAACGAATCGCCCCGGCCCGCGAGCCGTCGACGCGCCGCACCGACGCCCCCATCACCCACTTGCCCAAGCTGGCCCCAGCGATTCCCTCCGCCAGACCTGAATGAAGACAGGTGAGCGCCAGGGCCAAGAGCGGTGGTGCCGCCACCTCGACCCGGACCGTCCAGATGGGCAGGACGACCAGGTTGAGGGGATCGCAGCGGGTCAGCAGCAGGGTGATCGCAGCTGCCGGAAGGTAGTCGAGAAGCAGCGCGGCGGATCGGGCCGAGAGGGGCATGGGCTGCACCGCGGGCGACTCGATCGGCGGCTCGGCGACGGCATCGCCGCGGAACATCAGCAAGAGCATCACCGCGCCCACCACCAGGACGCCCAGCAGTGGAACATGCAGCCACCGCTCGCTCTCGGGGCGATCCGGCTGCAGCTCGATCCAGTCGCCCGCAGCGCCGCTGGTCCCGTCGATCGTCCTCCAGCGGAGCACGTGAAGGTTGGTGAACTCGACGAGCAGGGCATCCGCGCCAAGTCCCGCTGCGACCCATCGTCCCGAGGGACGGTCCGCGGTGGCGAACGCGAGCGGCCCGCGCTCGCGGAGGTAGGCGAGGTGCAGCGCCTCCCCCGCCGACTCGACAACGAAGGGTCGATCCTTGACGGTCGCGAGGGCAACGGGCTGCGCGTCGGAGGCGGGCGCTGGCCAGTCCGTCCACGGCCCGTCGCCAAGACGCGCGTGGAGCCGCCAGCCGCCAGACCCGCGGGTCAGCAGGATCAACCCGCCGCGGTCGCCGGCGATGTTGCCCAGAAGCGCATCGGCACCGCCCCCGGCATCTTCAGGGATCGGCAGTTCCCGCCAGCCTTGGCGCCACGCGAGCAGGCTTGGTCGCGGCGCGACGATCCGCACCCGATCGCGCGAGACGGGCGGAGCAACGGAATAGAGAACCACCGGACCGTCGGGCGTTCCCACCGCGCCGCGCAGGTGGCTGTCGCCCGGCAGACTGTCCAACAGTTCGGGATGCCCCGGCGGATCGTTGTAGTAGGTGCCGAGCGCTGGATTGCGCCGAGCGCGGAACCCGAGCACCGAGCGCCGACCGCCCGCCGCACTCCCGGGCGGGAACACGACCCATACCGCGTCGTCCCACGCCGCGATCGCCTCCGGCGCCTCGGCGTACTCGTCCGCCACGCGAAAGTACGGACCGTTCATGCCCTCGGCATGATGGAGCAGGCGGTAGCGCGGCGGTTGATCCGGGGTCGGTACGACGACCCACAGCTGGTCCGCCGAGGACGCGGCCACCAGGCCCGTCGCGGCGGGTGGCGCCGAAGGCGCTCCGGCCGCACCAGTCGCGACGGCGACGAGGACGACGAGCCAGGTCGTGGTCGCACGGCACAAGGCGGTCGGCATGGATCGAAGCATACGGACACCGATCACTTCAGCGCGGCTCGAGCCCCTGGACGTCCTCGGGACGCAGGATCCGCACGAGCCGTTCGAGATCGAAGAGTCCAGGCGCGACGGCCGAGCCGTCCGGATCGGCGGTGGCGAGGGAGAGCATGACGCTCGTGTCGCGCTGCGGGGCGACGATCCGGACCCGCTCGGGAAGGCGAGGCAGCGCACCCGGCGGAAGACCCGGCCGATCGATGCCGCGATACTCCTCCAGCGTGCTCGACAAGCGGGTGTTCCCGACCTCGTCCAAGGCGTCGATCCGGACCGGCACCAGCCAGTTCCGCTCGACCCAGACTCGAATCGGTCCGCCGAGTCCCTCCGCCTTCACCGTCCACTGGCCTGACGCCGGCTCGTACTCGGGCTCGCCGTCGGCGATCCGGAAGGGCCCGAGTCCGGTCAAGTCGACCAGGTCGAGGGCCGACACGCCCGCCGCCTGTTCGCGCTGGGCCGCGGTCCCGTGCGGCCACACGTCCAGCCGGCGCGGCGCGGCGCGAAGATCGAACGCCCACGAGCGCTGCGCGTCGCACCCGAGAAACAGGAACCGCTCGCCGGCCTTGCGGAGATCCAGCGCCACCAGAGGACCCGCCGCGGCAAACAGATCGCCCCGACAGAACTCGAAGTGGGAGCCGTCTTCGTCCACCCAGCGCAGCTCCACCTGGCCCGATGCGTGGAGCGGCAGGAGCTTCGCGAGGCGAGCGGTCTGGGCGGACACGATGGCGGTGCTCGTGGGGCCTTCCGGCAACGCGTCCGAACTCGGCGCTGGTGCGGTGCCGCCGGTGTCGGGCGGTGTTGCGCAGCCAAGCGGAAGCGTCGCGAGCGTCGCCCAGAGCGCCCCCAATCGCACGAGCCGGCGTGTCGTCAGGTGAAGGTCAATGCGGTTCACAAGTCGGTCTGAAGGATTTCGCTGAACTGCTCGCCGATGGTTCGAATGTCGTCCTCGCCGAGACGCGGATCGATCACCTCGACCGGTCGCTCGCCCTCGACGGCTCCGCGGGGCAGCATCAGCCAGGCCTCCCGATCGCCGCGCCGCTCCCGGCCGACCTGTCGAAGCAGTCGCTTTCGCAGGAGGATGAGTCCGAGCACGAACCGGAAGGCGAGCCGCTGGGGGCGCTCGTCGCCCTCCAGTCGTTCGAAGATGTCGACGAGCGTCTGGTCGTCCACCAGCATCCGGCGCGGCGCGTCCGGTTCGGGCACCACCGTTCGCCAGCAGCTGAAGAGCCGGGGCGGCCGCTGCCCGGAGTCCCAGGCGGCGATGGCGTAGTCGCGCCGGACCAGCCCGTCTCCTTCCGGCTCCTCGCAGAGCGCCGCCACGCAGGGGGTCCCGGGGGCGAGAACGGCGCCGGTCGCCGCGCAGATCCCCGTGTGACGACCGATGGCGTAGGTGCTCGACATGATCGCCGTATCCCTTGTTGGCGGAGGCGCGAGGAGGAGTGCGTCGACGGGCGACGGCTGCCGATAAAGGCCTGTTCGAGGCGAACGTCGGCTCGGCAGGCGTCCGATCGTACCCCGGCGCGACGCGCGCCGCCCACGAGTGGTGGTTCGATGGGCCCGTATACTGCGGCAAGGCCTATCCGATGCTCGAATCCCTCAGCCAGTTCCTCCGTCATCCTCAGCAGGTGCTCATCGAGCTGGCGGTGATCTGGGTGGGCGTCTACTTCGTCTTCCGGTTCCTGCTCGGCACGCGCGGCGCCGGCATCATGCGCGGCCTCCTGGTGGTGTCGATCCTGGTCGGAGCGACCTTCGGCGTGGCGGCGTACCAGCTCAAGGGGTTCGAGCGACTTCGCCTGATCTTCGAGAAGCTGGGATTCGTCGTGCCGTTCCTGCTGATCGTCGTCTTCCAGCCCGAGCTCCGGCAGGCGATGGTGCGGGTGAGCGAGCTCGTTGTTCGTCGCAGCCCGCGGCGGGTGCGCCTGGCCGACGAGGTCGCCACGGCGGCGGAGTACCTCAGCCGCAACCAGTTCGGCGCCCTGATCGTGATCGAGCGCATGGTCCGCCTCGGTGGCCTGGTGGAGGCGGGCACCGCGATCGATTCGCTGGTGAGCGCGCCGCTGCTCGAATCGATCTTCTATCCCAACAGCCCGCTTCACGATCTCGCGGTCGTGGTCCGTGGCGATCGCATCGTCGCGGCCAAGGTGCAGCTCCCGCTCGCCGACACGTCGGCGGTTCCGCACGAACTCGGATCGAGGCACCGCGCCGCCATGGGCATCACCATGGAGTGCGACTGCCTCGTCGTGGTCGTCAGCGAGGAGACCGGCGGCATCCGGCTCGCCGAGCGCGGACACCTGACGCCGCCGATCCCGCGGGAGGAGTTCCGCAACCGTCTGGCCGAACGGCTCAACGCCTCCCCCGACGAGTCGGTGCCCGCCGAACCCGGAGACATCAACCTGAACGAGGAGGAATCCGCCGCGCCGACCGGAGCGTCCGAGGCACCCTCGTCGCCACTGCCCGAGGCCGCGCGGAGAGCCTGACCATGCGCACCAGCACCGGCACCTACATCATGGTCACGATCGTCTCCCTGATGATCTGGCTCTGGGCCGCAGCGGTGGCCGCGGACTCCCGAACCATCTCGGTCCAGGTGTCGATCGAACCCCCGCCCGGCATGGTCCTCCTCAGCGGGCCGACGCTCATCGCCGACCAGCAGGTCACCGTCTCGGGCACCGTCGCCGAGGTCGATCGCGCCATCGACGACATGCGACCGGAGATCCGGATCCAACTCGGCCGCTACGACCTGCCCAAGGACGCCGGGGAGATCGTGCTGCCGATCGGTCCCGCGATCGAGGCGATGCTCGGCCGCACGAACCACAACGTGTCGGTCAGTGCGAAGGAGAAGGACGGTCGCACGAGCGAGGTCGTCCTTCGGGTCGACAAGCTGGTGGCCAAGAACTACCTGATCGAACTCGACGTTCCGGGCGTCGAGATCGACGGCCAACCCACGATCTCGCCGCGGGAGGCGAAGGTCCTGGTGCCGGAATCGCTGCTGGCGCTTCGTGCCCCGTTGCGGCTGCGGGCGGAGATCGGACCGTCCGAGCTGGAGCAAGTCGACCGCGGCGGTCGCCTGGTCACCGAGGCGAGGCTTCGTTTGTACTCCAGCAGCGGACCGCTCGATCCCGGCGAGCCCGGCGTCAGCATCCAACCCGCGCTGGCAATGGTGTCGTTCCGGGTCGCCAGCCGCACGGCGACGATCACCGTCGGGGAAGCAGGCACCGGCGCCCTGGGCGTCCCGGTGCAGATCGCGCTCCCCCCGGCGGACACCGCCCGCTACGAGGTGACGATCGATCCGAAGGACTCCTTCCTCCGCAACGTGCGGCTCTCGGGTGCCGCGGATGCCATCACCGCGCTGCGCGAGGGGAGATTCAAGGTGCTCGCCTTCGTCCAGTTGTCCTCCGACGATCTCGACCGCGCCGTGCTCGAGGGCGGCGAGACGATCAAGCCGGTCTCGATGTGGTCGCTGCCCAACGGCGTCAGCGTGGTCGATCCGGGTCAGACGGACTACCAGATCGAACAGGACCGCCTTCCGGACCGGAAGCCGCGCGGCGGCATTCGCGTGATGGTGAAGCGGCGGTCGGATCCGGCGGCCACGCCGTAGAACGAGACGACGCG
>JAGQOG010000065.1 GCA_020427695.1 Phycisphaerales bacterium | reverse complement strand
TTTCGTACGACTTCGGATGCGTCAGCAGGGCGTGGAGGTCGAGGGTGAAGTACTGAGCATCGGGAAAGCCCGCCCGCAGCGCCTGGATGATGGGTTGCTTGTCGTAGGTGTCGGACGCGAGCACGCCGATGGCGGCGATGCGGTTGCCTTGTCGTCGCGCCTCGCGGTCCTCGCTCTGGAGCGTCTCCACGAGGCGGCGCAGGTAGTCGAGCTGCGACTGACCGAGCGGCCGCTCCGCCGCGGCGCGCACATCGAGCACCGACATGAGTCCGGAATCCCTTTGCCCCGTGTTGCCACGTCCCGCGTCCGCGTTCGAGGGCGGATCCTCACCGGACACGCGGCCATCGACGCCGCGCAGGAAGGTGAACGAAGGGATCGCGACGCGGTCGAAGTTCGCCCGCGTCTCCTCGTTGTCGTCGGGCTCCGAAGGCCGCCGTTGCCAGCAGATGCGCCGGAACGTCTCCGGCAGCGCCCGGCCGTAGGCGGTGTCCCACTCGTGCACCAGGGCCAGCCGATCCCCTCCCCTGCCGGGATGGATGCCCCGGCGCTCGAGCTCGTCGATGATCGCGATCACCAGATCCTCGTCGGTCCCGATCGTGCGCTGAACGACCGCACCGCTGTGGAGGTTGAGATCGCCGACAAGCCCGCCGGCGGGATCGGCGGCATCGCTCGCGTCGAGCTCCCCGACGGGCGCCCGCGGCGGTTGGCTGGCTCGCCTGAGGCGGGCGTAGGTTCCGCCCAGCGGACCCGACCGGACCATCTCGGGAAGTCCCTCGATGCTGGGAAGTCGCTTGAGGAGTTCGAAGTTGGAGATCGTCGCGAAGCCGTCGTACACGCTGACGTTGCCCCAGACGACCTGAGGCATGAGCAGCGGGCCGACGGTCGAGACGAGACCGGGCACATGCCCCGCCACGGGCTGGATGGCGCTGACGTCCTCCTGCACGAGTCCGATCAGTGCGTTGGACCCACCGGTGGTCAGGTACCGCACCTGCAGGTTCGTGGACGCCAGCGTGGCCTTGGAGACCAGCTGCGACAGCACCCCGTGCAGGCTGCGGAGTTGCGACCGCTCCGGAAGCAGCTCGGACGGGATCCAAAGCAGCAGCACCGGCGATCGCGTGTGGTTGATCGGATCCCACCACTCGTACCCGACCGGCACGACTTCCTCCGCCGGCCTGTCGGCGCCGACGATGAACCAGCCGATGTGGCTCCGGTCGCGCGGAATGTAGTCCTCGCTGGCCAGCGCCGAGACGATCGCATAGCGGTAGTTGACGCGGTTCTCCTGCGACTCCGGCGTGGGATCGCTCGAGGTGCGGAACGGCATGAGCACGACGCCCCGTTCGGCATCGCGCTCGAACACCCGGCTGATGCTGCTTCGGAGCACCTGTTGCGTGTCGTCCTGAACGGCCGCCAACGCGAGTTCGCTGGGAGACTTCGGCTTCTCGCCCCCCGAGTCCGCCGCGGCGTCCGCGGCCACATCGTTTGCCGCCGCGGCCGTCGCTCGCGCCAGCTCGATCTCGAACGACCGTTGCAGCGCGGGCAGCGGGTCCTGCCACAGCCGAGCGTTCGCCTTCCCCATCGTTTCGCGAAGCGCACTGGCATTGCGTCCCGTCGGGCGATCGGTGGCCAACGGCGCGGTGGCCTTCCAAAGCCCCCATCCGCCCAAGCCGCCCAAGACCACGAGGGTCATCAGGCTCGCCCACGCTCCCTGACGGTCGGTGCCCGGCATCGCGAATCCCCTTTGCTTCGTATCCCGCCTGGTTGCCCCAGACTACCGCGCCGACGATCGCGCCGGAAGCGATTCCATCGGCGGAAACCGCAGGGTTCGAAGAGAATTCAGCGTGTGCCGGCGACCTCGTCGAAGACGAACTCGAGATCGACGACCTTCTTGTCGTGCTCCCACTGAAGCGGCACGCGCCACCGCTCGTGCAGGCGACCGGCCGCTTCGAGCTGGTCGAGGCGGGCAACGAACGCCGGGCTGGCATGCTCCCTCGTGTAGCCGATGCGCAACGGCTCGCCACGATCGATCGCGTTCAGGATGCTCGTCTCGCTCGAGTCCGCGGGCCGGCCCGTGGTGGCCATGGACGAGAGTTGGGTCATGAACAGCGGGTCCACGACCACGAGTGGCGGCGCATGCGGCCGTTCGCGCTCCTCCAGCAGTCGCGCGGCCACGCCGTTCATGGCGTCGATCGTGGAGCGCCGCTGGTCGGTGCCGATCCAGTTGACGACCGCCATGACGGCAATCGCACCTGCGGCGACGGCGACCGCAAGGCGCCACAGCCGCGGCCAGGGCGAGCGATCGAGCACCCACCACGCGGCGATCAGCGCCATCGTCGGATACGCCGGCACGATGTAGTCCGCGCGCTTCCCGGCGGCGAACGAGAACGGCATGATCACCACGACCGACCAGAGCAGGGCGCTCAGCAGGATCCGCCGCGGCGGATCCGCCACGCGTTCGCGCGGCAC
>JAGQOG010000064.1 GCA_020427695.1 Phycisphaerales bacterium | reverse complement strand
TGATCGAGACGCTGCGGGTGATCGGCGTGTGGGCGCTGCCGCGGGGGTCCTGGGCATCTCGGAGCGCATCATGGGGCTCCGCGTGAAGAAGTACGGGGTGGACTGGCGGGGCTTCCGGATCTGAGCCTGCGGCCTGGAGCCAGGAGCCAGGAGCCAGGAGCCGGGAGCCGGGAGCCTGGAGCCGTGCTCCGGACCCGCTGGGCGCTCGAGTGTCGATACTCCGCCTCCGGAAGCGGGGTCTACCGCTTCGCAGTTCCTACATTTCGGTATGAATCGTTCAGCTTCCTACGAGAATGTAGGAGTCGCGATCCGGTGGCTCGGATCGAAAGCGGACCTCGGAACCTGTCCTTTCCCGAATCCGAGGGTCTGGCACGGTCCGTGCTGATGCGGCGGCAACCGCTGGAGGACACGCCCCTTGGAATCCGAAGTCGCGCTCACCACCGCCGATGCCCTGTTCTGGGTGAACAACACGTGGATGCTGATGGCGTCCTTCATGGTGTTCCTGATGCACCTCGGGTTCGCGTGCCTCGAGGCGGGCCTGGGGCAGGCGAAGAACACCGTGAACATCCTGTTCAAGAACCTGTGCGTGCTCGCGATCGGCCTGCTGACCTACGCCGCCGTGGGATTCGCGCTGATGTACCCGGGGGAGTCGTACGCGGGCGGCGTGTTCGGGTTCGCGGGGTTCGGGATCGGCACGGACGCGAGCGGGCTCGGCATCGCCTACGCGGACGGGCACTACACCTACTGGACCGACTTCCTGTTCCAGGAGATGTTCGCCGCGACCGCCGCGACCATCGTGTCGGGCGCGGTGGCCGAGCGCGTGCGCCTCTCGGCCTTCCTCGCGTTCGCCGCGGTGTACGTGGCGTTCTGCTACCCGATCGTCGGGATGTGGCACTGGGGCGGCGGCTGGCTGAAGGAAGCGGCGTTCCACGACTTCGCGGGCTCGACCATCGTGCACTCGGTCGGCGGCTGGGCGGCGCTCGTGGGTGCGCTGATGCTGGGCGCGCGGCACAACCGGTTCTCGGAGGACACCCGCCAGCACCCGAAGATGCACAGCCTGCCGCTCGCGGCGATCGGCGTGCTGCTGCTCTGGTTCGGCTGGTACGGCTTCAACGGGGGCTCGGTGCTCTCGGCGGACCCGGCGCAGGTCTCCTACGCGGTCGTCACGACGACCCTGGCGGCCGCGAGCGGCGTGCTGGTGGCGGCGATGCTGTCCTGGGCCATCGAGAAGAAGCCGGACCTGTCGATGGCGCTGAACGGCGCGCTCGCCGGGCTCGTCGCGGTGACGGCGGGGGCGGACGTGCTGACCCCGATGGCGTCCATCGTGGTCGGCGGGATCGGCGGGGCCCTGTCGCTCGTGGCGACTGCGGCGCTCGTGAACATGGAGATCGACGACCCGGTCGGTGCGGTGCCCGTGCACCTCGTCTGCGGCGTGTGGGGCACGCTCGCGGTCGGGCTCTTCGTCCCGGAGTTGAGCGTGGTCTCTCAGCTCGTGGGCATCGGGGCGACCGCGGCGTTCTGCGTGCCGGTCAGCTTCGGGC
>JAGQOG010000063.1 GCA_020427695.1 Phycisphaerales bacterium | reverse complement strand
GCCCCTGCGGCACGTTCATGCCCGAGACGTCTCGGCCATCGACCACGACCTTTGCGCTCGAAACGACTGTCGCTGCCGGCATGATGCTCGGCGCAGTCGGGCTCGAGCCCGAGTCGCCCGAGCAGGCTGCGACGATGAGCAGCGACGGTGCGAGGAACCGGATCATCTGTCTGGAGCGCATCGCGGATCTCCCTTGGGGTCCGAGGACCAAGCCTCGGTCAGGCTAGGCGCCCGCGCTTCGACCTGCCAGCCCGCACCGGGTAGGCCGCTGCCCACCCGATCGGAGAGCCCGGCCTTGCGGAGGCCCGCTCCCGGCCTCGTCAGCGCTCACTCGGCTGGCCGAGAAACTCGCGATCCTCGAGCGCGGCGTCCAGATGCCCCTCGATGCGGTCCGCCGCGGCCAGTACCCGTTCGATCAACGGCAGGCCGACGGTCGCAGGTTGACTCTCCCGCAGCGCGCCCACGAGCGTCTTGATCTCCCGCAAGTCCGGAAGCGCTGACGCCTGGAGCTTCCTGCGGGCGAGTTCCGTCGACGCCTTCTTCTCCGCCTCGACCCACTCCGGGATCCGATGATCGAGGGTGAGGCCGAGACTCTCAACCTCCCTTGCCAAGGCCACGACCTCGGCGACGCCGCCCACTCCCGCGGTCGTGCGCCAGGGGCCCCGGCGCATCGTCCGGATCTGCTTGTGGATCCGCTGGAGCGGCCGAACCAGGCCCCAGACGACGGACGCCTGGACGGCGATCGCCAACCCCACGAACAGCGCCGCGAGAAGGGTGGCGTAGAGAACGAAAAGCCTCCGCCCGAGGGTCTGGCGGGCCGGACTGGTTCTCGCCAAGCGCAGCTCGCTACCGTCGCCCACGACGGGCACGCGTACCGCGCCGTCGCCCAGGGAACCCTCGGCTGCGCCCGGCCTGGCCCACTCGAGCTCCACGCCGAATCCTCCGAGCTCGCCACTCAACCGCTGGACCGTCGCCGCACGCTCTCCCGCGGGCGCCGCCGCGATCATGCTCGCGGCGTGGTGGCCCATGGCGGCCACGTTTTCGCGTTCCCACCGGTCGACCGCGGACTGAATCGAATGATGGAGCAGGAGCCCGAAGAGGCCGAGAACGATCGCGACCGCCGAACCGGAGGCGAGGCTCACTCGCGCACCCAGACTCATCGGCCCATGAGGTGCCGCGCTTGGTCTCGTGTCATCGCTCCCCTGGTGGTCGCCGACTCGGCGCGAGGGAGCCCTCTCGCCTCCTGCGGCACGTCGCTTCGCTGGCCCCGCGTTCATGTTCGCCCCCTGGCGCCTCTCTTGATCGATCGCTCGCCCGGACTCCCCGCTTCGCACGGACGGAAGATCCTGCTGCGCCCTACGGCTGCCGATCGACTGGATCGAGCGGACGCGACGACCAGTGAATGTGGACGATGCGCCACGCGCCATCGGCACCTCGCTCGAGCACCATGCTCTCGGTTCCGCTCGACGAGACTTCCTTGCCTCTGAACTTCCCGGTCGTCTTCGAGCGACTGAGCACCCAGGCCACGTCCCCGCTCCCGCCACCCCGACGATCGGTGACCTCGGTCTTCGTCGCCGCGACGAATTCCATGTCGCCGGCCAGATGGTGGCTCGCGTACTCGTCGCGGGACAGCTCCGCACCGCCGGACTCGAAGATCACGACGGAAGAGTCGAGAACGGCCAGCACCTGGGCGCGATCACCGGCCGCGAGCGCGGCATGGAACCGCTCCACCACCGAAATGGCTTCGGGCGGCGCCTCAGCGGCATGCGTCACCGCCGCCACCGCAAGGCCCCCGATCAACAAGGTCAGAAGCCGCCCGGCGCGAATCACGGCTTCTTCGCCCCGAGCCGCACCTCGAGCGCCCGATCGGCGCCATCCTCCGTTTCGTACATCACGACGGCCCGCTCGCCGGCCGTGATGTCTTCGCGCGTCACTGCCGTCTCGCCTCGCAGGTACTTGGTCTCTCCGGAAAGCACAAAGGTCTGGTCCTTGCCTTCCGAGATCGTGAGCATCAAGTGATTCTCGTGGAGCATCTTCACCGTGCCCATCGCTTCGTGGTGGTGACCCTCGTGGGCAATCAGGACCGCAGGGGCGGCGAGGATCGCCGCCAACGCCATCCATGTGGCGATGGGCTGCAACTTCGAGAGCATCGTCTTCACCGCTTTCCCCTTTCGAAAAGTGACTTTCAATGATGATGTCCTTCGTCGGAGACCGATTCTCCGGCGAGGAACGCGTCGATCTCCCTCTCGTGCTCGACAGCGGCGCGAGAGAGCGTCGGGTTGAGCCGTTCCATCTCTTTCAGGTCTTCGGGCGTGAGGCTGGGCAATTCGCGAATGAACGCGACGAGATCCCAGCTCTCGGCGTCGTTCGACGGATCGTCGTCGCCGAAACCCGGCATGCCGGTCAGTCGCACGCCGTTCTCGATGATCCAGAAGAGCGCGCCGTCGGAAAGTTTCTGCGTGGCTGCAGCCGTCATGTCGGGCGCCCGCGGGTACATTCGCTGCCCGTAGGAGGTCCTCCCCTTTCCGTCGTTGCCATGGCAGGTGGCGCAATGATCGGCGAAGTGGGCTCGACCCCGGGCGATCGAGTCCGGGTCCGTGGCCGTCGGGGCGCTTCGAGCTCGGGCGGCTGCCGGGATCAGCAGGTGCCTCGCCGAACGGGCGAGCCGCGTCTCGACCCGGGTAGGCTCCGGCCGCGCCGAGACTCCGCTCCACACAAGGCCAATGCCTGCCAGGGTCGCCGCGAATCCGATCGTCGCGAACACGGCGAGAGTCCAACGGCGCACCCCGCCTGGGGTTGAAGTGGCCATGCGGTCAGTCTCCTCCTGTCTCTGGATACGATTCGCTTCGAGATCCCGAGTCCACTCCTTGGGAGCTTTGTCGACGCTCAGCCGTCGACCGCGGCGCAGCGTCCGCCCGGAGCCGAACCAGCAGCCAGACCAGGAACGGGACGACGACCCACTGGAGCAAGGGGCTCGCGCCGATTCCCCACAGCGTCGGCATGCTCGGCGCGTAAGACCAATTCCCCCGAATGCCCGCGTTCCACCACTCGCTCCAGAAGGTGTAGGCAATGCCGAGCGCGACGAAAGCCAGCATGGGTGGCACGCCTCCGGCCACGATCCAGTCGCGACCGCCGAACAGCAGGGCGGTGCCCCAGAAGCAGGCGAGGAGAATCAGCACGTCACCCAGGGTGCAGTGCAGTCGGGTCCACGTGAGGTACGACAGCTCCCGGTCGGCGTCGGCGTAGAGCGGCGTCTGGATCGCTTCCCAGGCGAGATGGAGCCCGAAACCCCAGCTCGCCAGTCGAAGCTCCGGAGCCGACGCCAGGGATCGGAATCGCGTACTCACTCCGAGTGATCCTCGGGCGGTGTCGCACGACGCCTGCTCGGTCGACGGCCAGGACCCTCCGACTTCGTCCCGGGCCCGATCAGCCTCGGGGGGGGCCCTCCGATACCCCGGGCGCCCGGGCCACACTTCTGCAGCAGCCAGAACAGCGCCAGGGTCGCGTCCTTCGATTGGCCATGGCGCAGCACCGCCCAGTTGTCGCCCACGAAGCCGGAGACGAACGCGATGACGTGCGACAGGGACATGCGCTGGTAGCCGGTCGCCCGACCCTCATCGACGGTGCCCCCGAAGGCGAAGAGCCGCACCTGGTGGCCGTGGTGCGTCGTCGCCCGGCCGTGCCGCACGAGCTCGCGCGCGAGGCGGGCGGCGCCGGTCTCCGAGCAGCAGCCGAAGCGCGCTAAAGCCGCCGCGAGCACCGCCGGGCGGCGAGCCGGCCCGTTGAGCTCGGCGCGCCCCTCCTTGACTTCGCCCAGGATCATGTCCGGCGCTTCGGGAGGGACACCGAGCGCCGGATCCGGCCGGTACACGGTCGCTCCCCCCGACTCGCCGATGACGGGGCGGCCAGCACCGGGAAACCGGAAGGCGAGCAGGTCAAGATCCGTGGCCGTGCGGATTCCGCCACCCGAGCCGAGCTCGAAGACCGGATACTCGGTGACCGTGAAGTAGCCGTTCAACCGGAGGTAGGCCTGGACCAGCGCGACCGCGGTGTCCACGGGGTACCTCAGACCTTGGCCCGGTGCAGCCGAAGGGCGTTTCCGATCACCGACACCGACGAGAAGCTCATCGCCGCGGCGGCGAGGATCGGCGAGAGCAGCCAGCCCGTCCACGGGTAGAGCAGGCCCGCCGCGATCGGCACGCCGGCAGCGTTGTAGGCGAAAGCCCAGAACAGGTTCTGCTTGATGTTGCGCATCGTCGACCGCGACAGGCGCCGCGCCCGGACGATCCCGCGCAGATCGCCCTTGACCAGCGTGACGCCCGCCGACTCCATCGCCACGTCGGTGCCGGTGCCCATGGCGACGCCGATCTGGGCCTGGGCGAGGGCAGGCGCGTCGTTGATGCCGTCGCCCGCCATTGCCACGAACCGGCCCTCGGCCTGGAAGCGCTTGACGTGGTCGACCTTCTGGTCGGGCAGAACCTCGGCCGCGACCTCGTCGATGCCGAGCTTTCGCGCCACCGCCTCCGCCGTCGCGCGACTGTCGCCGGTGAGCATCACGACGCGGATCCCCTCGGCGTGCAGCGCGCGGATCGCCTCGGGCGTGGTCTCCTTGATCGGATCGGCGACGCCCAAGATGCCGGCCAACCGGCCGTCGACCGCCAGGAACATCACCGTCTGGCCCTCCATGCGCAGCTTCTCCGCATCGTCGGCGAGGGTCCCGGGATCGACTCCGGCCTCGTCCATCATCCGGCGGTTGCCGAGCGCGACGAGCCGACCTGCAACCTTCGCGCGCACGCCCTTGCCCGTCACCGACTCGAAGCCATCGGCCGCGGAGATCGAGACGCCGCGCTCCGTCGCGCGGTTGACGATGGCGGCCGCCAGCGGGTGCTCGCTTCCGCGCTCGACGGCCGCGGCGTAACTCAGCAGCTCGGGCTCGCCGAACCCTTCGGCCGGCTCGAGCGAGACCAGCCGGGGCTTGCCCTCGGTGAGTGTCCCGGTCTTGTCGACCACCAGCGTGTCGACCTTCCTCAGGTGCTCGATCGCTTCCGCGTTCTTGAACAGGACGCCGATCGAGGCGCCCTTGCCGGTCGCGACCATGATCGACATCGGGGTCGCGAGGCCGAGCGCGCAAGGGCAGGCGATGATCAGCACGGCGACCGCGTTGATCAGGGCGTGGGCGAGCCTCGGATCGGGGCCGAGCGTCCCCCAGGCCAGAAACGTCAGTACCGCGATCGCCAAGACGACGAGCACGAACCACCCCGAGATGACGTCGGCGAGCTTCTGGATCGGCGCTCGGCTGCGCTGGGCCTCGGCCACCATCGCGACGATACGGGCAAGCAAGGTCTCGGCGCCGACCTTCTCGGCTTGCATCACGAAACCGCCCGTGCCGTTGACCGTGGCGCCGACCACCCGGTCGCCTGCGTGCTTCTCGACCGGGATCGGCTCACCCGAGACCATCGACTCGTCGATCGAGGTCGCTCCCTCGAGCACGACGCCGTCGACCGGCACCTTCTCGCCCGGACGCACCCGTAGCCGGTCGCCGGCCTGGACGGTATCGAGCGGTACGTCCTCCTCGCTCCCGTCCTCCTGCAATCGTCGAGCGGTCTTGGGAGCGAGGCCGAGCAGCTTGCGGATCGCCGCGCTCGTCTCGCCGCGGGCCTTGAGCTCGAGCACCTGGCCGAGCAGGACGAGGGCGGTGATCACCGCCGCCGCCTCGAAGTAGACGGCGACCTGTCCACCCTCCTCGCGGAAGGCATCCGGGAAGAGGCCGGGGAACAGTGCCGCTACGAGGCTGTAGGCATAGGCGACGAACACGCCGAGGCCGATCAACGTGAACATGTTCAGGCTGCGATTGCGCAGCGACGCGACGCCGCGCACGTAGAAGGGCCAAGCCGCCCAGGTGCAGACCGGCGTGGCCAGCAGGAGCTCTAGCAGCACCCGCCAACGAGCCGGGATCGTGCTCGCGATCGGGCTCCCCGGCAAGAGCAGGTCGCCCATCACCAGGACCAACGTGCCAAGCGCCAGCGGCACCGAGACCCAGAACCGGCGCCGCATGTCGAGGTACTCTGGATTGGGCCCCTCGTCGGCCGAGATCGTCCGCGGCTCGAGCGCCATGCCACAGATCGGACAACTGCCCGGCTCGTCGCGCACGATCTCGGGATGCATCGGGCAGGTCCACTCCGTCTTCGTCTTCGTCGCCGGCGCCGTCGGGGTCGCCCGCTCGAGCGCCATGCCGCACTTGGGGCAGGCGCCGGGCCGATCGGACTCGACTTCGGGGTGCATCGGGCAGGTCCACTTCTCCGCGGCCGGCGCCGCCGAATCGCGGGGCGCCGTCGAGCCAGGCGTCGAATAGGTCGCTGGCGAGGCATCGAACTTCTGCTTGCACCCGGAGGAGCAGAAGTGGACCGACCGGCCGCCCCACTCCGAGTGATGAGGCGTCCGTTCCGGATCGACCTGCATCCCGCAAACCGGATCCTTCACGATCGGCCTCTCGCCGCCGTGATTCTCGCCCTGTCCAGAATCGTCCCGTTCAGCCATCATTTCCCCCTCTGCTCGCCTACGCCTGCCGAGCTTCGACCAGGCGCAACTTTCCCAGCCCACCGGCCGCCACCCGGATCTCGGGCGACGGCCGGAGCGCCCGCTCAGTGGTGGGCGTCGTGCCCAGTTTCAGCTTGTGACGTCGCGCCCATCATCGGGCATCCGGACATCGACTGCGACATGCCTTCGATCATCCCGGACCGCATGTGGCCCATCATGTGCTGCATCATCTCCGCGTGCATCGACTCCATCGATTCACGCATCGCACGGCGCTGCGCCACGAGCTCCGTGACCACCGCGGCCGTGGCGTCGACTTTCTTGCTGCCGCGCGAGTCGTTCATCGACTGAACGAGCGCGTCGAGCTTGGCGTCCATGGCCTTCATCTCGTCCATCATCGCCTGGCGCTTCGCCATCATCGCCTTGCAGTCGTC
>JAGQOG010000062.1 GCA_020427695.1 Phycisphaerales bacterium | reverse complement strand
CACGAAGAGGTCGGCCTGGTCGGGAGGCGTGTCGTAGTAGCCGCCGCGAGCCGCGTCGTTGCGGAACCGCCGGGTTGCTTCGATCGTCAGCTCCCGTGCCGCGTCGAGCCAGCGTTGGTCGCCACTCGCCCGGTGCAGCGCGACGAGTCCCTCGGCCAGCAGCGCGTAGTCCTCGAGAAACGCCGGAATCCGGCTGGCCCCCGCGCGATGCACGCGCAGCAGCCCGCCGTCGTCGGCTCGGAGTGCGGAGAGAACGAAATCCGCCGCCTGCGCCGCGGCCTCGACGTACCTCGGTTCGCCCAGCGCGCGGCCGCCATCGGCCAGACCGCCGATCATGAGTCCGTTCCACCCCGCGAGGATCTTGTCGTCCATCCGCGGCTGGGGTCGCGCGTTTCGCACCGCGAGGAGTGTCGCGCGAACGGCGTCGAGACGAGCCAGCAGCGTCGCCTCGTCGAGGCCGAGCGTGGTCGCCAGGCGCTCGGGCCGCGAGGACAGAAAGAGGACGCTCACGGGACCCGACTCGGGATGGTGCGGATCGCGGAAGTTCGGTCCGCTGTCCAGACCCAGCGCCGCGAACGCGAGCGCCACGAGGTCCGCCTGTCCGGCGTCGTCCAGGGCGGACTTCACCTCTTCGGCGGTCCAGACGTAGTTCGCGCCTTCGCGACCGTCCACCTCGGCGTCCTGGGCGCTATGGAACCCGCCTTCCGGCGACCGCATCTCGCGGAGGGACCAGTCGAGCGTGTCGCGCAGCACGCGGGCGAAGTACGCGTCGCCGGTTCGGACGACCAGGTCGGCGTAGAAGCTCGCCAACTGGCCGTTGTCGTAGAGCATCTTCTCGAAGTGCGGCACGAGCCACTTCGCGTCCACGCTGTAGCGGTGGAAGCCGCCGCCGACCTGGTCGTGGATGCCGCCCGTCGCCATGCCGTCCGCCGCTCGTCGAACGGCGTCGCGCACCGCGTCGCGCTCCCATCCGGCGGCCACGAGAAGCCGCAGGTACGCGGGCTGCGGAAACTTCGGCGCGCCGCCGAATCCGCCCGCCGTCCGGTCCTGGGCCGACATCAGGGTGTTCACCGCCTCGTCCACCGTGTGCAGGCCGAGGGCGCGCGGTGCCGCGGGCTGCGCAAGCTGCTGCGCCACCAGCTCCGCGAGTCGCTGGCCCTGCTCCTTCACCTCGTCGCGCCGCTCCTGCCACGCGTCGGAGAGCGCCTTGACGACCTGGGTGAAGGACGGTCGGCCGTATGCGGGTTTCGGCGGGAAGTACGTTCCGACGAAGAACGGCTGGAGCGTGAACGGATCGATGAAGACCGAGAGCGGCCATCCCCCCGAGGGCCGACCCTCGGTGAGCTGCGTGAACACCTGGCACGCCGTCATGTAGATCTCGTCCACATCGGGTCGTTCCTCGCGGTCCACCTTGATGCTGATGCAGCGGCCGTTGAGGATCTCCGCGGTCGCTTCGTCCTCGAAGCTCTCGCGCTCCATCACGTGGCACCAGTAGCAGGTCGAGTAGCCGATCGAGAGGAAGATCGGCCGATCCAGCCGGCGCGCCGTCTCGATCGCCTCGTCGCCCCACGGATACCAGTCCACGGGATTGCCGGCGTGCTGGAGAAGGTACGGACTGGTCTCGTGCGCCAGCCGGTTCCGGTGCGGCGCGGGTGCCTGCGGGTTGGTGGGCATCGGAGGCTCGGCGTGGCTGGTGGCGGTGGAGGCGAGGGCGCAGACGAACGCGACGAGACGAACGAGCAAGCCGCGCGGCGCCTGGTTCATTGGGCGATGGTACGCGCCGGCTCCGGCCGTTGGGTGCGACCGTCGGATGCGACCGTCGGGTGCCCGCCGTCCTACAGAATCCGCTCCGCCCTCGGATACGACCCCAACACCGTCAGCGCCACGCAGTGCGCCCGCGCCTCCTCGACGGCCTTCCCCATCGACGGATCGTCGCGGTGCGCCTCGCAGTCGATGAAGAAGGTGTACTCCCAGTTCGTGCGTCCGCTCGGACGCTTCTCGATGTGGCTGAGGTTAATCGCGTTGTCGCGAAACACGCCCAGCACGTCCACGAGCGCACCGGGCTTGTGGGCGGTCACGAACATCACGCTGGTCTTGTCCTGGCCGGTTCGCTGGGCGCGGTCGCGGCCGATCACCAGGAAGCGGGTGATGTTGTTGGCCTTGTCCTGGATGCGCTCGAAGATGGGATTGACCCCGTACAGCTCGCCCGCCAGCGTGGAGCCGATGGCGGCGGCATCGGGCTGGTCCGCGACCGACTTCACCGCCAGCGACGAACTCGCCGTCGGCACCAGCTCGGCCTCGGGATAGTGCCGCAGGAGCCACTGCCGACATTGACCGAAGATCTGAGGCTTCGAGAGGATTCGACGGATGCGGTCGGGAGCGCAGTTGGCGAGCAGCGTGTGGTTCACCTCCACGAGGCTCTCCGCATAGATGGTCACGTCATGCGATTGGAAGGCGTCGAGGGTGTCGGTGATGCCGCCCCCAATCGAGTTCTCATACGGAACGAGCCCGTACTGGCAGCGCTTCGCCGCGACCTCCTGGAAGACGTGGTCGATCTCGTGCAGGTCGATCAGCTCGACGGTGGAGCCGAAGTGGCGAACCGCCGCGAGGTGGCTGAACGAGCCCGCCGGTCCGAGGAACCCGATCCGCAGCGGCAGCTCAAGCGCGAAGCTGCCGGACATCAGCTCGCGGAAGATCGCCTCGATGGTCCGGTTGGTGAGCGGCCCGGGGTTGGCCTTGAGCACCTTCTCGAGGAGCGCCTTCTCGCGGTGAGGCACGTAGATGGGGATGCCGGCGGTCGCCTTGGTGCGGCCGATCTCCATGACCAGCCGAGCCCGCTCCGAGAGGACCTCGAGCAGCCGGTGGTCGAGCTCGTCGATCCGCTGGCGCAACGGTCCCAGGGGATCCGGTGTCCCGGCCTGCCCCGGCGGCCCGTCGCCGGCGTCGTTCGATTGCATCGCGCTGGTGCCTCAACTGCCGATAATGAAGGGGTGGAACGGCCGCCGGGCCGTCCAATCGCCCGGATGGCTCGTGGGCCATCACCGTACATCATCGACCGGCCGGAGGATGGTCCTCCAGACCAACCTCGGTGGCCGGAGCCCCCCACCCCGGCAGGACTCCGACCCGGTTCCCAACTATGTTCCTGTTGAGAATCCGGGGGGGTGCCGCTCGGGTCGTTTGCTGAACGCTGCTCGCCGCACCGCACCGTTCCAATCCGTTCCGCCCCAATCCGTTCCGCCCCGTTCCGCTCCGCACCGTACCGCGCGCTTCCGCACCATGCTCCTCACGCCGCCAACCGACTCGACGCTCGCCGCGGGGCTTTCCATCCCGCTCGGCGCCGTCTTCTTGAGCGGGCTCGTCCTGTGGTTGGCGGGCGGGCGGATCCTCGCGGCCTTGCTCACCTTGATCGGACTGCTCGCCGGAGGCGCGTTCGGGTGGATGGCCGCCGAGTCGCTCCAGTTGTCGATCCCCTCCTGGTCGGTGGCGTTGGCCGGCGCCGTGATCGTCGCCGTCGTGGCGGCCTTGGCGTACCGCGTTACGCTCGCGCTGGTCCTCTCGGCGATCTTCGCCTGGTGCAGCGTGCTCGCCGTTTCGGCGCTCGCGTCACAGGGCGTTGTCAACATCGGGCCGTCGGCTCCCTTGGACACCGCAATCACCGCCCCAGTAGCGACTCCTGCGACTGGCGGCGGCAAGACCCTCCCGGCGTCGCCGGAGGATTTCGACCAGGTCGTGCAGGACGCGGCGGCCCGCGCGGCGATCAACGAGCTTGACGCCCGCATCAGAAGCCAGCTCGACGCGATGACCAGAACGCTCGAGTCGTCGCCGCTGCGTGCCCAGCTCGGCAGTTGGAGCGAGCGCGCCGTTCGTTGGCGCGACGATGCCGCGTCGTGGTGGCGCAGCCGTCCCGCGTCGCTGCGCACCCTCCTGCTCGCCTCCGCCGGCACCGCCGCCTTCCTCGGCCTTGTGGTCGGGCTGGTCGCCAC
Organism: Phycisphaerales bacterium; assembly: GCA_020427695.1. Lineage (GTDB taxonomy): Bacteria > Planctomycetota > Phycisphaerae > Phycisphaerales > SM1A02 > JAGQOG01. The sequence goes on along the minus strand of JAGQOG010000062.1, from coordinate 174 downwards.
GCGCTGGACCGCCGCCGTGGTCACCGCCTCGACGGGCGCCCTCCTGATGATCGCCTCCAGCCTGGTTCTGGCGGGTGATCTCGTCAGCTCGATGCCATCGCCGCTGCCGCCCTCCCTTGCGGTCTGGACCTGGGTCGGACTGTCGATGGCTGGCCTCGCGCTCCAATGGTGGCT
>JAGQOG010000061.1 GCA_020427695.1 Phycisphaerales bacterium | reverse complement strand
CTCGGACTCCTCCTCGGAAGCTGGGGACCGTGCCGCGGCTGCCCCGCCGACCTCAACGGCGATGGCGTGGTGGATGGCTCGGACCTCGGGCTCCTGCTGGGGGCGTGGGGCACGTGAGGCTTGGGGGGTTGCAGCGCCTGGTGGTCAAGCGCTCGACCCGTTCTCCCTCAGCCGGAACCGCGCCACCGCCTCGCGCAGGAGCGCGATGGCCGACTCGAGGTCGGTTGCCGCTTGACTCGCTTCCTTGGCCGACTGCATCGTCTGCCTGGCGTTGCCCACCAGTGCCGCCATCGAGTCGCTGATCTGCTGGGCGCCCTCGTCCTGCGCCTGCATCGACTGGTTGACCTGCGCGAAGCTCTCGGTGCTTCGGTTTACGCGGTCGATGATCTCGGTGAGCTGAGCGCCGGCCTGGGCCACTTCGTGGACGCCGCGGCGCACCTGGTCGGCGAACCGGTCCATCTCCATGACGCCCGCGGACACCGCGCCCTGCATCTGCCGAACCATGCGTTCGATGTCCGCCGTGGCCAGCGCCGTCTGGTCCGCGAGCCGTCGGATCTCCCGCGCGACCACCAGGAATCCGCTTCCGTACTCGCCCGCCTTCTCCGCCTCGATGGCGGCATTGACGGAAAGAAGGTTGGTCTGGTCCGCCACCTTCGCGATCGTCGTCGTCACGCCGGTGATGGCCCGCGACCGCTCGCTGATGGCGCTGAGCTTCTCCGCGATCGACGTCGTCGCATGGTCGAGATCGCGCATGACGTCCTCCATCCCCCGGAGGCGGGCGCGTCCGGTGCCCGCCAACTCCGCGGTTTCGCCCGCCATCCGGTCCACCTCCGCGACCGTCCCGACCAGCTCGCGGCCGGTGGTCGAGATCTCCTTGGCCGCGGCGGCGATCTGATTGGAGGTGGCGCCGAACGTTGCCGACGACGCCTCCTGGCGCTGGCTGGAGACGGCGATCTGGCTCGCGGTCGATGTGAGCCGGATGCTGACCAGCTTGACCTCCCCCACCAGGTCGTTCAGGTGGTTGTCCATCGAACGCATGGACCGCATGAGCTCGCCGGTCTCGTCGGTGCTGGCCGAGTCCGCGACCGGTGCCGTCAGATCGCCGCGGGCGATGCGGTCCGCCGCCTTCGCGGCCGTTCGAACGCGCTCCGCGATGCGACCGGACACGAACAGGATGCTCCCGATCGTGAGAAGGAGGGCGAGCGCCAGCGCCCCGATGCTCCATGCAGCGCGAGCGCGGACCTCCGCGAACGCCACCGACTCCGGCACGCGGCACGCGAAGATCCAGTCCGTGGACGGGATCGGGGCGTAGAACACGAGTTGGCGCCCCGGCGCGCCCCAGTCGTCGGCCTGGCCCACGCCGGGCGAACCGGACCGCATGCGCTCGAAGAGCGCCGTGAGCCGGGTGTTGCCGGTCTGCCGCGCCACGTCGAAGATCGTCCCCGACATGATGCGGTCCGGATCGGGATCGAACACGAACCGTCCGCTCGCGTCGAGGATCACGAAGTCGAGGTTCTTCTCGAACGCCTCGCCGACCGCTTCGCGCAGCCGAGGCAGGTTGATGTCCACCGTCGCCACGCCGCCAAAGGAGCCAGGCACCTTGAACGGCGCGGAGAACGTGCTCATGAGCACGTTGCCGGCGCCCTCGTCGAAGTACGGTTCGCTCCACACGCCGTGCCCGAGCGCCTTGGGCTGTGCGTACCAGGTGTAGCTGGGGTCCCGGTACCAGTCGTACACGCTGGCGTCGATGTTGAGCTCTCGAAGGCCCTCCGCGCTGCGGCACACGTACGGTGCGAAGAGCTCGTCGGCCGGTCTTCGGGTGCCGGGCTCGAAGGCGAGGCAGGCGCCGAAGACGAGGTCCGTCTGGGCCACGTCCCGAGCCAGGAGGGCATAGATCTCCTCGTCGGAGATTCCCGGGACGACCGCCACCGCCTCGGCGGTGGTCGTCGCGATCCGCGCCACCTCGCGCAAGTGGCCGTCGAAGCGCGAAGCGTAGCCGGTCGCGAGGCGGGTCATGTCGCGCTCGACGCCGGCCCGGGACTGGCGGAACACGACAAGCGTGGTCAGCCCGACCAGCAGCACGTTGATGACCACCGTCGGGAGGGCGATCAGGAGGATCATCTTCCGTCGGATGGTCATCGCGTGAGGGTCATTGGTGACCGAGTTCATGCCGCGCGGGTCTGGATCCCGCTCTAGCAAGCGTGGCTGCCAGTGATCAGCGTACTGCCGTTCGCCCGTTGCTGCCCCGACAGTGTCCGCCGGATTGAGACAAGGCCGCGTCCTGTCGACGCGGCCTCCGAGGTTCAAGGGCGACCAGCCGGATGCGGATCGGCGCCCCGGACTTCGCGCAAGCTAT
>JAGQOG010000060.1 GCA_020427695.1 Phycisphaerales bacterium | reverse complement strand
TGGGCGAGCACATCGAGCGCAACGATCCCGCCCACATCGCCTTCATCGACCTGCACCACTTCGAGGCGTACAACGCCGCCTACGGGTTCGAGTTCGGCGACGCGATGCTCAAGACGCTGGCCGGGCTCATCCGTTCGATCCTCGTGGACGTGGAGGACGGCGCCATCTTCGTCTCGCACCTGAGCGAGGACCGGTTCCTCCTCGCCTTCCACAGCGATCCCCGCCTACGCCTCCAGCGCCTGGTGCAGGCGTTCGTCGAGGTCCGCGACCAGTTCTTCAACGCCATGGACCGCGCCGCCGGCGCCTACGCGTCGGTGGACGGCGGAGGCAACCGGCGCGTGCTGCCGCTCAGCACCGTTCGTGCCCTGCTGATTCCCAAGGCGCTGCTCCGCGTGTGCACGGCCGGCGATCTCTACGAGATGGAGCGCCGGATGCACGATGCATCGCGCATCGAGTCGGGATCGACCGACGCCGATGCCGCGGGCCTGATCATCGAGCCCCTGTCGACGACGACCATTGCCCGGCGGCGCTCCGCCTGATCAGCCGCCGCGGCGGCCCGTGGACTCCTTGAGGGTTGGCGTCACCACGACCCGTTGGCCGTTGCGCAGCAGCACGAGCTGCACGATGTCGCCGGGCTTGTGCTTGCGCAGGTTCTCCATGAGCGAGCCGGTGCCCGTGAGCTCCTCGCCGTTCCAGGAGATCAGGACGTCGCCCGCCTGCACGCCCGCCTCCGCCGCCGAGGTGCCCTCGGACACCGCTTCGACGACCACGCCCGCGCCGCCTTCGGGCGCGCCCATGCCCGGCGTGATCCCCAGCCGCACCGGCGCGTAGCCCCGGTCGGTGCCGGGCCCGGAGTCGCTGGACTGGAACACGAGCCGCTGCGGCGCTGCTGCCGTTGCCAAGGCGATGTCCTCGATCAGACGGATGACCTTGGCGGCGCCGGCCGGATTGACAGTGTCGGCGGTGTCGCGCGGCGAGTGGTACTCCGCGTGCATTCCCGTGAACGCGAACAGCACCGGCATGCCGGCACCGTAGAAGCTCGAGTGGTCGGACGGGCCGCGTCCCGACGGATCCAGCGCCACGGTCAATCCGCTGGCGTCGATCTCCGGTTGGAGGATCGCCTGGAAGTCCGCCGCGGTGCCGATGCCGCCGAGCGACAGGGTGTCGTTGCGGAGCCGGCCCACCATGTCGAGGTTGATCATCAGGTCGATGTCCTCCGCGGGGATCGTCGGGTTCTTGACGAAGTGCCGCGACCCCTCGAGGCCCGACTCCTCGGCCGTAAAGGAGAGGAACAGGATCGAGCGTCGGCTCTCGCCTTCCGGCGTCGCCTTGTATTCCTTGGCCAGGCGGTCGGCGAGCACCAGCACCGCCGCCGTCCCCGACGCGTTGTCGTCGGCGCCGGGGTGGAGCTGGCCGCGATTGCGCGGGTCGGTGCCGAAGTAGCCGAAGCCGACGTGGTCGTAGTGTCCGCCGATCACGATCCACTGGTCCTTGAGCAGGCCGGAACCGCGCAGCACCGCCCCGATGTTCTCCGTATGCGTGACCTGCGGGGACACGTCGGCGCCCATCCGCAGCTTCGCCCCGTCCGCGAGCTTCACGGTCTTGACGGCAGCGGTATCGGCCAACCGGCGCCAGTCGAGGAGCGACTTGTCCGCCGCACCCGATCCCCGACTCGCCTCATGGAGCATCGACTCCGCCGTCTCCTGCGACACCTGGATCATCGGGATGTCGAAGCTGCCGCCGAACTGCGTGCCCTCGGTCGTGTCGAGTCCCCTCCGTCCGAACTTCGAATCGGGCGGATTGACCAGCACCACGCCCACGGCGCCCCGCTTGGCGAGCTCCTGGAGCTTGGGCAGGATCGCGGCGAACTGGCTGAAGCGCCGATCGCTCCAGAGGCTCTGTCCCTCCTCGTTCATCGGCTCGTAGCGAAGCAGCATGGCGATGCGCCCGTCGAGCCGCTCGTCGCCGTCGAAGCTCGTGTAGCCGTCCTGTCCCTCGGCGATGCCGTAGCCGACGAAGGTGATCGGCGCCTCCACCGCGCCCTTGCCGCTGCATCCGAGCACGATGAAGTCGCGCCCCGGCTCGAGCTGGCCGCCGCCGAACGTGGCCTCCGCCATCTTGATGTCCACGCCCCGCCCGGGAAGCTCCATCGGCTGGCGGTAGCTGGTCCACGGCGCATCGTGGGACGCCGCCCCCGGTTCGGGGAAGGCGGGATCGAGTCCGGCATGCCGGTACCAGAACTCGACGTAGTCGGCGGCACGTTCCATGCCGGCGCTTCCCGGCGCGCGGCC
>JAGQOG010000059.1 GCA_020427695.1 Phycisphaerales bacterium | reverse complement strand
TGCTCCTCGGTGACGATCAGTTCGGGGAGCGGTCTGCCCATGGTCGGTGGCCTCCTGTACCAGAGATCGACCGACCCGCACAGCGGGCAGCAAATATTCCAATGAACTTGTGACTCAGCACACTAGGGCGGCGTCCAGCGCGGCCAGCAGCACGGGCGGCTCGGGGAGGCGACCCACCCCCTCGGTTCGGCACGCCTGCCATCCGGAGGCCGGAGCGACGATCTCGAACCCGTCCTCGGCCAGTTGGCGCAGGTTGCGCTGGGTGGCCGGCTGGTGATACATAACCTCGTTCATCGATGGTGCCACCAGGACGGTCTGTCGCCCGCGGTCGATGGCCGCCACCAGGAGGCTCACGATGTCGTCCGCCCGGCCGTGGGCCAAGCGAGCCAGGGCGTCCATGGTGCACGGGGCAACGAGCATGACGTCCGCGGCGCGGGCCAACCGGATGTGCTGAGGATCGTGAGCGTCGACGTGCTCCCAGGCACTGGTGAACACGGGACGGCCAGAAAGCGCCTGGAACGTGAGCGGCGCCACGAATCGGGTGGCCGACTCGGTCATGGCCACCGTGGTCTCGACTCCAGCTTGGGCCAGGGCGCTGACCACGTGGGCAATCTTGTAGCAGGCGATGCCTCCGGTGAGTCCGACGATCACCCGTTGGCCCGCATGGGCACGAAGCCGGCCGGCAAGGCCGGTCGGCGGATCGGGATCTGGCGAGATGGACTCGGACATGACTCGGCGCTGCTCGGGGCAGCCGCGCTCGTCAGTGCGACGCCGCGGCGCTCGGTGGTTCGATGCCGCTGCCCTCGAAGTCGATCGTGATCTTGTCCTGCAGGATCTCGTCGATGACGACCTCGAGATCGGTGCGGTTGCGCCGCTCGACGAGCGGACGGGCCCCGTCGATGAGTTCGGCGAGGCGCCGTTGGATCAGCGCGGTCAGCTTGAAGCGGCCGCCGGCCTTGCGCACGATCTCCTCACTCTTGAGCGCTTCGATCATGGGTCCTTCTGGGGGGCGTCCGGACCGTCGGGCGTCCGTCGCGGGGCGGGCTCCACGGGCCAAGGTGGCGTCGTCGGAGGGGAATCGGTCATGGTACCGGGGGCACTCCACACGGGTCAAGGCGGGTCGCGCCGCCCGGTTTCCCGCCTGCGACCCGTCGGCTGCCCGTCCGGCCCGCCCGGTCCGGTCCGCCCCTCCGGCCCGCCCGGTCGCGGGGCACGTTGTTACACTCGACCCGCTCCGAACCGCTGACGGATCAATGACGCCCACCACCCCCGGAGCCACGCCACCGACCACCCTTCTCCAGCGCCTGAAGTCTCGGCTGGGCCTGGGACACGATTGGTATGTCGTGATTGTGGCGGCGGCCATCGGCCTGATCATGTCCGGGATCGCCATGGCGTTCATCCTGCCGATCCGGTGGATGCAGCGCCAACCGGGGATTCTGGCGGAGCACCATCCCTACCTGCTCCTGCTGCTGATCCCCGTCGTGCCCGTGGTGGGGGCGCTCCTGACCGGGCTGGTGCACAACTTCTTTCCCAGCGAGAGCTCGGGGCGCGGCGTGCCCGCCGTCATGTACGCGATCCATCGCCGACAGGCGCGACTTCCCCTCAAGCTCGCCTTCAGCAAGTGGATCGCCTCCACCTGCACCATCGCCTCCGGCGGCTCGGCTGGTCCCGAAGGGCCGATCGTGACCATCGGCGCCGCGATCGGCTCGTGGCTCTCGCGCGTGCTGCGGGTCCACCCGACCACCGCCGGCACGTTCCTCGGCTGCGCCGCCGCAGCGGGAATGGGCTCGGTGTTCAACGCGCCGATCGCGGGCATCTTCTTCGTGCTCGAGGTGCTCCTGCGCGACTTCTCGCTCCGCACGTTCACCCCGATCGTCATCGCCGCCGTGGCGTCGTCCGCCGCCACCCAGGCGGTGCTCGGCGACACGCCGCTCTTCGGCGTGGGACCGGAGTTCTTCGCGTCGCCCAACCGGACCTTCACGCTCACCCAGCTCCCGAACTACCTGGTGATGGCCGTGGCCTGCGGTGTGCTGGCGACGCTCTTCATCCGCGGCATGGGTTTCGCGGAGCGCCAGTTCGCCCGCCTTCCCGTCGCGGCCCTGCTGCGGCCGGCGGTGGGCGCCCTCTTCCTCGGCGTGCTCGGCCTGGTCTTCACGGGCTTGGCCATGACGACCTCGATCGGCGCCATCGAGCCCGTCTTCTTTGGCGACGGCTACGCGCCGATCAAGCACATGCTCGACCAGAACACCTACCTCGACCAGGCCACGGGCCAACCGCTGCCCGTCCTGGTCGTGGCGTTGGTGCTTCTCGCGATTTGCGGACTGAAGTTCCTCGCCACCTGGTTCACCCTCGGCTCGGGCGGTTCGGGCGGCCTGTTCGCCCCCGCGCTCTTCCTCGGCGCCGCGTTCGGCGGGGCCTTCGGCTGCCTGGTGTCGGCCACCGGCCTCGCCCCGGCGGCACAGCCCGCCCAGTACGCGCTCGTCGGCATGGCGGCCATGGTGGCGGCGACCTCGCATGCGCCCCTCACCGCGATCCTCATCGTGTACGAGATCACCCGTAGCTACGAAGGCCTCCTCCCGATCATGCTCGCCTCGGTCATCGCCACCCTGGTGGCACGGCTGATCTTCCCCGAGAGCGTGTACACCGCGAAGCTCGCGGCAATGGGGGTGCGCGTGGGCGGAACGAGCGATCTTCCGCTGCTGCGCCGTCTCACCGCCTCCGACGTTCCGCTCCTGAACGCGATCGTGGTGCATCCCGACGAGTCGGGCGAGCGGCTGCTCGAGCTGACGGAGCAGACGGGCGTGGGCGACTTCGTGGTGCTCGATCCCGAGGAACGGTACGCGGGGATGGTCACCGGCGTGGACCTCCGCAAGATCCTCCTCTACCGCGAAGCGGTGCCGCTGCTGCAGATCAACGAGATCATGCGGACGGACCTGCCGACGGTCGACGCGGACGAAACGCTCGACCTGGTGTTGGAGAAGTTCAACGCCTCCGACGTGCACTGCCTCGTCGTCCTGTCGGAGCGCGGCGACGGCACGGTGCGCGGCGTCATCGCCCGGTCCCGGGTCCTGCGCCGATACCAGGAGAGCCTGCACGAGGGCTAGCGCCGTCACTGGGGTATCCCGCACCACCATGCGCCGCCTGACCTTCCCACGCCGCATGCGCCTCGGTCATGGCCGGGACTTCACCCGCGCCTACGCGGGTCAGGTTCGACGCGCCGCCGGTCCGCTCCTGGTGTTCGCGGTCCCGAACGGTCTGGCCCACCCGCGCCTCGGGCTCTCGGTCTCCCGCCGCGTCGGCATTGCGGCTCGGCGCAACCTGATCAAGCGCCGCCTGCGCGAGGCGTTCCGCCTCCAGCAGAACGAACTTCCGACGGGAATCGACCTCGTCGTGGTGGTGCGCCCGCACGAGCCGCTGCCGCTTGAGGACTACATGCGGCTTCTGACGGGCGTCGCCGCACCGCTGGCGGAGCGGTGGCGGAAAAGGGGCGAGGGGAGGGCGTAGGGCGAGGGGAGGGAGCGAGAGCAAGGCATCGAGGCATCGAGGCATCAAGGCATCGAGGGTTGTCGCGATGGGTGCCACGGCCATCTCGGCCGTGTTGAACGCTTCGCGCATCTCCGCACGGCCTGGAAGGCCGTGGCACCCTCGGCGCACACCGGGTGCCACGCAACGCCGTGAACTAATCGTGCCCGATTGGCCGAAGATGGAAGAAGAAAAACCTCCTGTGCCGATGGTCCGTTGTCACGCGTGACC
>JAGQOG010000058.1 GCA_020427695.1 Phycisphaerales bacterium | reverse complement strand
TAAGGCCGGCGGGCGGCTGCCCGCCGCTTCTTGAGCGGGCCGACCTCGCAGGCGAGGATCGACCCGCAATCGAACTGGATTCCACCAACCGTCCGACGGCGAAAGCGTGTGCCACTGATTGCCCGTGTGTGCGGGCAGTCAGTGCGCAGCGCGATCGATGAGGCGATCGCCTCGGAACGACGGACGATCGTTGTGGTCCTCCATCCCTCCCGCGGGTCGATCTCCGGCGCAGCCGGGATCGGCCCGCCGAACGTCCACGCGCCCTCGTCATCGTCCCCGGCTTCCGAGCGTCCCCCGCCCTCTGATCCCTGATACCGATCCAGCCCCACGCTTCCCCATCCACACCAACCGTCCTCCGTCCCCTCACTCCTCCAGCACCGCCGTCGTGTAGTTCGGCGACTCCCGCGTGATCTGGATGTCGTGCGGGTGCGACTCGATCAGGCTGGCGCCGCTGACGCGGACGAAGCGGGTGCGCTCGCGGAACTCGGGGATCGTGCGGCAGCCGCAGTAGCCCATCGCCGAACGCAGTCCGCCCACCATCTGGTAGACGAACTCCGACAGCCGTCCGCGGTACGGCACGCGGCCCTCGACGCCCTCGGGGACGTACTTCCTCGAGTCGGCGATGCCCGCCTGGCCGTAGCGGTCGGCGCTGCCGGCGCTCATCGCGCCTTCGCTGCCCATTCCGCGGTAGGCCTTGAAGCGCCGGCCGCGATGGAGGATCAGGTCGCCCGGCGCCTCGTCGAGGCCCGCGAACAGGCTGCCGAGCATGACCGAGCTCGCGCCGGCGGCGATCGCCTTGGCGATGTCGCCGCTCTGCCGCACGCCTCCGTCGGCGATCACCGGGATGTCGGCGTCGTCGGCCACGGAGCAGGCGTTCATGATGGCGGTCACCTGCGGCACCCCGACGCCGGTCACCACCCGCGTGGTGCAGATCGAACCGGGTCCGATGCCGATCTTCACCGCATCGACCCCCGCGTCGATCAAGGCCCGCGCGCCCTCGGCCGTGGCGACGTTGCCGGCCACGAGGTCGATGTCGTACCGCCCGCGGATCGCCTTCACCGTTCGCAGCACGTTCTCGCTGTGACCGTGGGCGGTGTCCACCACGATCATGTCCACCTCGGCGGCGATGAGGGCCTCGACGCGCTCGAGCTGGTTCACGCCCACCGCCGCCCCGACCCGAAGCCGTCCCCGCGCGTCGCGGCACGCCCGCGGATGGCGGCGGAAGTTGTCGATGTCGCGCATCGTGATCAGGCCGGCCAGTCGTCCGTCGCCGTGCACGAGGAGCAGCTTCTCCACCTTGGCCTTGTTGAGGATGCCTTCCGCCAGCTCCACGGGGGTGTTCGCGGGCGCGGTGATCAGGTTCGACTTGGTCATCACGTCGCGGACCAGTCCGGCGTTGCCGCCCGCGACGAACTTCATGTCGCGCCGCGTCAGGATGCCGACCAGCCGCCCGTGCGCCGTGCCGTCCTCCGTGACCGGGAAGCCCGACACGTTCTGCTCCGCCATGAGGGCCGCGGCGCGGGCGATGGTGTCCTCCGGCCCGAGAGTCACCGGATCGGTGATCACCCCGTTCTCGCTGCGCTTGACCTTGGCCACCTCGCGGGCCTGGGCATCCGGAGGAAGGTTCTTGTGGATGATCCCGATCCCGCCCTCCTGCGCCAGACCGCGGGCGAGCGACGCCTCGGTCACGGTGTCCATCGGGGCCGAGACCAGCGGGATGTTGAGCCGGATGTTGCGGGTCAGCCGCGTGCTGGTGTCCGCCGCATCGGGCATGACCGCACTGTGCTGGGGAATCAGAAGGACGTCGTCGAAGGTGATGCCGTCCTGAAGGATCTTGGGCTCCATCGAGAGAGAATGCCAAGGAGGCCGGTCGGATGTCAAGTCGCGCCCCCGGCCGGGAGCGGCGCCCGGACGGAACCCCGCCGGCGCATGCGGGTCGAACGGGACCGCCGCTTCAAGCCCCGGTTCGCCGTCCCGTATTGACCACCGGACCGTTCACAGGGCACCCAGCGACCTGCTACGCTGTTCGGTCTGTCTCGATCCGGAGCCCTCCGGAGTCCGCACCCGAGGAGTTCGCCCTGTGGATACGCAGTTGATGGCCGATCCCGTCCACCACGACCGGGGCACCGCCCCGGGCGAGGGTCAGCGCATGTGGCGGAAGTACCTGGAGGCGTGCGTCAGCCACGCCGCCAGCGACCTCATCGTCAAGGTCGACCTGCCGCCCCGGCTCCGCATCCGAGGCAGCCTGAAGGACCTCAAGACCGAGATCTGCTCCGACAGCCTGATGTTCCAGCTGGCCAAGGACATCCTGGACCCGTCGCAGTACGAGCACTTCAAGCACCACGGGTCGATCGACTTCGCCTACGACTACGACGACAACAACCGCTTTCGCGTCAACCTCTTCATGGCCCGCGGCAAGCCCTCCGTGGCCGCCCGACTGATCACCTCGAACATCAAGCGGTTCGAGGCGCTGTACCTGCCGGACACGCTCGGCGAGGTCGCGATGAGCGCCCAGGGGCTCATCCTCTTCTCGGGCGTCACCGGTTCGGGCAAGAGCACCTCGATCGCCTCGATGCTCCAGTACATCAACGAGCGCAAGCGGGTGCACATCGTCACCATCGAGGACCCGATCGAGTACATCTTCAAGGACGACAAGGCGACGATCAACCAGCGCGAGGTCGGCATCGACTGCGTCAACTTCAACGAGGCGCTGCGGGCCCTGGTCCGCGAGAACCCCGATGTCGTGCTGGTCGGCGAGATGCGCGACTACGAGACGTTCGAGGCCGCCATCCGCGCCGCCGAGACGGGCCACCTCGTGTTCGGCACGATCCACGCCTCCAGCGCCTGGCAGACCTTCGGCCGCATCTACGACCTCTTCCCCGAGGGCGAGCGCGAGCAGATCCGCAAGCTCCTGGCGTACAACCTGCGGTCGATCGTGTACCAGAAGCTGCTGCCCACGCTGCACGAGAACATCGCCCGCATTCCGGCGCTCGAGATCCTGCTCAACACGCCCGGCGTGCAGAAGTACATTCTCGAAGGCCGCGAGGGCGAACTGCTCGACATCATGCGGACGAGCCACGAGGAAGGGATGATCGACTTCACCAGCTCCCTTGTGAGACTGGTGGAGGAGGAATACATTCACTTCAGCGTCGCCCTCCAGGCGACTCCCAAGCCCGAGGAGCTGAAGATGCGGCTCAAGGGCATCTCCTGATCCACCCCGACGGACCCCCCGTGATGCCCGACCATCACCTGCTCCTGCTGGCTGACGCCGTTGCCGTTTCCCTGGTCGACTGGCTGAAGCCGGTGCTCATGCTGGCATCCTTTCTGCCGTACGCCTGGGTCGCGTCGTCCAGGATCGAGGCGGACGCCCGCTACTTCCACTTCGACTACCACCTGTGGAACGGCGTCTTCATCGCCGGGGCCGCCGCCGCCGCCGCGTGCATGCTCCTCATCCCGATCTTCTGGATCGGCTGGCCGCTCGGGCTCCTGGTGCTCGCCACGCCCCTGCTCGTGTACTGGAAGTTCCGCAACGACCGCGTGCCGGAGGACAAGAAGTTCCACCTGACCGGCAAGGCGTTCGCGGACGTGCTCGCCACGCGAAAGGCGGCGCGGAGCCAGAAGCAGGCGAGCATCGTCTTCGTCGACGCCAAGAAGCAGGCCCTGCCCATCCCCAACGCCGACGACCCGCTGCACCAGGTGCACCTCGCCGCGGAGCAGATTCTCGAGCCCGCCCTCAACGGCCGCGCCGCACGCGTGGAGGTGGCGCCGATCCAGGGCGGCGCCGCGGTGCTTCAGACGCTCGACGGCGTCCGCTACAAGCGCGAGCCGATTCCCGCGGAAACGGCGAACCGGATCATCGACTACCTCAAGTCGATCGCCAAGCTCGACACCGATGACCGCCGCCGCCGACAAGTGGGCAAGTTCCGCCTGCGGTGGTTGGGCGGCGATGTGAACATGGACATCGCGGTGGCGGGCAGCTCCAGCGGCCAGACCATGCGCCTCGACTTCGAGCGGTCCAAGCGCATTCAGAAGCCGTTCGACAGCCTTGGCCTGCTTCCCTCCCAGCAGGCCGCCCTCAAGACCCTCGACGAGCTGGGCGAGCGGCACGGCGTGGTCCTGGTCGGCGCGCCCGCCGGCCACGGCCTCACCACCCTGGGCTACAGCCTGATCGGGCGGCACGACGCGTTCACCGCCAACATCAAGACCCTCGAGCGCGAGGTGGAGCTCGAGCTCGACGGCGTGGACCACGTGCGCTTCGATCCGTCCAACACGGCGTCCGACTACGCCACGAGCCTCCAGTCGATCCTGCGCCGCGATCCCGACATCGTGCTCGTGTCGGACATTCGCGAGCCGAACGCGGCCAAGACGGCCGCCGGCGCCGGGATGAACGGGCCGCTGGTCTATGTCGAGATGGTGTCCGACTCGGTGCCCGCGATGTTCAACGAGTGGACGAAGGCGGTGGGCGACGTCAAGACGGCCTCCAAGGGACTCCGGGCGATCGTCAACGAGCGGCTCGTTCGAAACGTCTGCCCCAACTGCCGTCAGGCGTTCCAGCCGTCGCCGGAACAGGCCAAGAAGCTCGGCATGACCGCCGGCAAGGGACAGCTCTACCGGGCCAGCGGCAAGGTCCAGGTCAAGAACCGCATCGAGGACTGTCCCGTCTGCGCCGGCATCGGCTACCTGGGCCAAACGGGCGTCTTCGAGGTCATGCCCGTCGACGACGAGGCCCGTCGGATGCTCTCCGCGGGCGACTTCAAGGGTGCGTACGCCCATGCCCGCCGGAACCGGATGATCTACCTTCAGGAAGCCGGCCTGACCAAGGTGCGCGACGGCGTGACCACGATCGAGGAGATCGCCCGCGTCCTTGGCGGCAAGTCCGAAACGGCCACGGCGCCGGCCGCTGCGGCTTCATCCGCAAGCGGGTGATTCGGACACCGCGCTTGCCGCTCCCGCGGCCGCCGCGCGGGCTTCCGCAGACCCCCCCGATTCGGCCGCACCGAACCAATCCCCTCCCCGACACGTCTTACTGACCGCGAATCCCGACACCAATCCCGGCATCGATCCATGGCCACCCTCTTCAACGTCATCCTGGTCGCGCTGGTCCTGCTCATCGCCTACTGGTGGGCGAACCAGGGGCTCTTCAGCGCCCTCCTGCACTTCCTCTGCGTGGTGGCCGCCGGCGCCATCGCCTTGGGCGTGTGGGAGCCGCTGGTGGTGAAGTTCCTCCTCAAAGGAGGCGCGTTCGACGACTACGCCTGGGGCATCGCGCTCATCGGGGTGTTCACCGTCACGCTGTTCGTGCTGCGCTTCGCGGTGGACAAGATCGTCCCCGACAACCTGAACGTGCCCACGTGGGCGAACTACCTCTTCGGCGGGCTTTTCGGCGCCGGGGCGGGCGTCATCACCGTCGGAATGTTCATGATCGGCGGCGGCTTCCTCCAGACCTCGACCGAGGTCATGGGCTTTCTCGGCGTCGCCCGCGACAAGTCGGCGGCCGGACAGCCGGTTCGTCTGAACACGCTCTACCCGCCGATTCACGAGTGGACGCAGGAGTTCTACTCGTTCCTCAGCGACGGCGCGTTCGCGCCGACGTTCTCCCGGGCCTCGCTCGGAAGCATGTACCCCTCGATCGCCGACGAGGCGGTCTCCCTGCACCGGGACAGCTACAAGGACGGCGGCGGCAAGTCGAGCGTCTCGCCGGACGGCATCAAGGTCCAGAGCATGTTCCAGTGCGACACGTGCCAGGTGCCGGGCGTTTCCGGGCGCGGCGTGTACAGCGTGCTCCTCGACTTCGACAAGGTCGCCTTCGACTTCGGCGAACAGTTGACGCTGTCCTGCGCCCAGGCCCGCCTGATCGGTGCCGGCCGACGCTGGAAGCAGGCCCCCACCGCCTACCCGGTGGCGTGGTACCAGGTCGCCGGCGACGGCATGCAGCAGTTCGCCTTCGACGACCTCTCGCACTACGCGACGAGCGTCCCGGGACAGCAGTCCGCCACAATCATGCTGGTGTTCCGCATGGCAGACCTCGAGGGCGCCGCGCCGGAGTACATCCAGGTCAAGGGCCTGCGGCTGAGCCTGCCCCCGCAAGCGACCTCGATCGGCAGCATCGTCGAATTGCGGGCCGCCGCGTCCGGTGCCGCGGTCGGCAAGCCCGTCGAGCTGGCCGCGAGCGCCCCGCTCGTCGCCGGCGACTTCATTCGCGTGGACAGCACGATTCCCATGACCCTCTCCGCCAACCAGCTTTCGGGCATCAGCTACGTGGAGGATCCCTCCGCCGGCAACGCCCTGGACGCGGGGCGACAGAACTTCCCCAAGGCAGCCGCTTCGAACGTCGGCAAGCAGTTGCGCATCCGCGGCATCTACGAGCCGCAAGGCACGCGGGTGGTGAAGCTCGACGTCAGCCGCAAGAGCAGCCCGATCGATCTCTACGGCGACCGTTCCGCCGCCATCAAGAAGGAAAGCGACGACGCGATGCCGATGCTCGTCGATTCCAGCGGGCGCGGCTACCAGCCGATCGGGTACATCTGGGAGCGTCCCGGCGAGGTGGAGATCTCGCTGGATCCCGCCAACGGGGTCTCGGCCCTGCGGGATCTCCCGAGCCTCTCGTCGGCGGGCACGGACAAGCTCTACCTGGTGTTCCGGATCACGACCGGCACCCAGCTTCGGGGGTTCGTGGTGGGCGACACCACCTTGGGCCTGTGCGACCTGACGGTTCCCGACCAGAACAGCGATCGCTAGTCGAAATCCGCATCGCGGGCCAAGTCGCCTCGTCCAAGCCGGCGGCGTGTGCTACAGTCTACTTTCAGACATGCGGGTCTTGAAGTAGGTTCTTTGATGCCTGCGAAGGACCCGCCGGAGACACGCTCGTGAACTGCCAACTTCTGCTGGGGGACGAGGCTGCGGCCCAGGGGGCGATCGACGCCGGTATCGGCGGTGCCTTCTCCTATCCCGGAACCCCCGCGACGGAGATTTTCGAAGCCGTCGAGGAGCACGTTCGCCGACAAGGCGATGCCGCGGGAATCAGCGTGCTCTGGTCGGCCAACGAAAAGGTCGCGTACGAGGAGGCGCTCGGCATGTCCTACGCCGGGAAACGCGCCTTGGTGAGCATGAAGCACGTCGGCCTCAACGTGGCGGCCGATCCGTTCATGAGCTCGGCGATCACCGGCGTGAACGCGGGCCTGGTCCTGGTGGTGGCCGACGACCCGGGCATGCACTCCTCGCAGAACGAACAGGACAGTCGCCACTACGCCGAGTTCGCCCAGTTGCCGCTCTACGAGCCGGGCAACCAGCAGGAGGCGTACGACCAGGTTCGGGCGGCGTTCGACGAGTCGGAGGCGATCGGACTTCCCGTCATGGTTCGCATGGTCACCCGCCTGTGTCACAGCCGTTCGACGGTGACGACACGGGCCGGTGCTGCCGCCGAATCGGGCGACGAGTCGTCCGCGCACGCGGCCCTTCGTCCACGGCCCGACTACAACGACTGGGTCCTGGTCCCCACCAACGCGCGGCGGCGCTTCCGCCGACTGCTCGACCTCCAGCCGCAACTTCTCCGCGACTCCGAGCAGTCGTCCTGGAACCGCCTCCGGCTCTCCGGGACGCGCGGCATCATCGCGGCGGGGATCGGCTCCAACTACGTGGAGGAGGCGCTGGCCGGGAGCACCGACGACTCGGTGCTTCGCATCGGCCGCTATCCGCTGCCAGCGGCGCTGATCCGCTCGCTGGTGGACCATTGCGACGAGATCGTGGTGGTCGAGGACGGCTATCCCTTCATCGAGCGCCGGCTGAACGGGATCCTCGGCGTGCCCGGCAAGGCCGTCCGGGGACGACTGAGCGGCGACCTTCCGTTGGACGGCGAGTTGACGCCGGACAGCGTCGCCGCGGCCCTGGGCGCCGCGTTCGTCAGCCCGGCCCAGCCCCTGGCGGGACTGGCCGGGCGCCCGCCGCAGCTCTGCAAGGGGTGTCCGCACGCCGACAGCTTCAAGGCCATCGTCGAAGCGGCGGCGCCGCTGGGAAACGCCTACATGTTCAGCGACGTCGGCTGCTACGCGCTGGGCGTGCTGCCGCCGTTCCGCGCCGTGCACTCGTGCGTGGACATGGGGGCCTCGATCTCCATGGCCTTCGGCGCGGTTCAGGCCGGCGCGCATCCGGTCGTCTGCACGATCGGCGATTCGACCTTCGCCCATTCCGGGATGACGCCGCTCCTCGGCGCGGCGCGGGCCAACGCCAACATGACCGTCTTCGTGCTCGACAACGCCGCCGTGGGCATGACGGGCGCCCAGGAGTCGCTCTCGTGCGGCGAGCGGCTGGTCGAGATCATCCGCGGACTCGGCGTGGATCCGGCCCACATCCATGTCATCGAGCCGCTGGCCAAGCACCACCAGGCGAACGTGGACCTGATCCGTCGAGAGATCGAATACCCGGGCCTGAGCGTGGTCATCCCGCGCCGGGCCTGCATCCATGTGAAACGGCAGGCCAAGGTCCGTCAGGCGGAGCCGACGTGCGGCGCCGGATGCACCTGCGGCACCGTCGCCCTTCCCGCGGGCGCGACGGCCTGACGCCGCGGTCGCGGACACTCGAGCCGGGGAGCATCGGAGCGCATCGTGCAGCAGAACATCATCCTCGCCGGGGTCGGCGGACAGGGCATCCTCACCATCGCGAAGGCCATCTCGGGCGCCGCCGTCGCCCGCGGGCTCCGCGTCAAGCAGGCCGAGGTGCACGGCATGAGCCAGCGCGGAGGCGCGGTGCAGTCGCACCTGCGGATCGGCGACGAACCCATCCACTCCGACCTCATCCCCGCCGGTCGAGTGGAGCTCCTGATCGCGATGGAGCCCCTCGAGTCGCTGCGCTACATGCACATGCTGGCTCCCGACGGGGTCGCGATCGTCTCCGCCAACGCGTTCATGAACATCGGCAACTATCCGCCGGTGGAGGAGCTGCTCGAGCGGATCACCACCATGCCCCGGCACGTGGTGATCGATGCCGATCGACTGGCCCGTGCGGCCGGGTCGGGCCGCTCGGCAAACATCGTGCTCCTCGGCGCCGCCACGCTCTTCCTTTCGATCGGCGAGGACGAAATCGAGCGGGCGGTGGCGGAGATGTTCGCGACGAAGGGCGACGCGGTGGTCGACGTGGCCAAGCGGTCGCTCCGCTTCGGACGCAACGCCGCCGCCGCGTACCTGCAGGGGCTCGACCGCGGCGGAACGTCGCTGGCGGTTCGGCACTGGGTGGACTCCCTGGCCCCCGAGCAGCTCGCCGCGGAGGAGCGGCCGGACGGCCCGGTGTTCGACGTGGTGCCAGCCGAGGACCAGCTCTCGGGCGCCGAGGCGCACGCGGTCGAACGACTGCTGATGGACGCCTACGAAGCGGATCGTCGCCAGCTCTACGAGCACGAGGTCTACCAGATCGTGCAACTGGTGGGCGCGATCTCGCCGCCGGAGCACCTTTTCCTCGGGGTGGACAACCTGATCTCCGAGGAGGCCCTGGAGCGGTTCCCGGGCGAACAGGTCGTCCTGAAGATCGTTTCGCCGGACGTGGTTCACAAGTCGGATGTGAAGGGCGTCGTCTTCTGCGCCAAGCGCTTCGAGACGGTGCGCCGGGAGATCGACCGCCTCATTCACCAGCACCGCAGCCGCGGCGCGCAGGTCGCGGGTGTGCTGGTGGTCGAGTACGTCGAGCGCGAGGGCCAGGGGATCGGCGAGGAGCTGTTCGTGGGCATCCGCGCCACCCGCGAGTTCGGTCCGGTGATCGCCGCCGGCGTGGGCGGCGTGGACACCGAGTACCTCGCACGCGCCATGCGTCCGGGCGTGGCCGTTGCCAAGGCCGTGGCCACCGAGACGACGGCGGAGGAGTTCCTCGAGCTGTTCAGCCAAACGGCCGAGTACGATCTCGTGTCCGGGCGGGCCCGCGGACACCACCGCATCGTCTCCGACGGCGAGCTCCTCCGCTGCTTCCGCGCGTTCATCGCCCTGGCCCGGCGATTCTGCGTCGATCGCGGAGAGGTCGGTCCCGACCTCGGGGAGCTCGAGGTGAACCCGTTCGCGTTCCGCCGGCAGCGCATGGTGCCGATCGACGGCCGCGGCCGACTGGCGCCGGCCACGCGACGATCGGTGCCGCGCCCGATCGGATCGGTCCGGCACCTGCTGGAGCCCGAGTCGATCGCGGTGCTGGGCGTGTCGAACCGCGGACAGAACTTCGGACGGATCATTCTCCAGAACGTCGTGGCGTGCGGGTTCGACGCCCGCCGCCTCCGCGTGGTCAAGGCGGGTGTGGACCAGATCGACGGCATCGCCTGCGTGCCGTCGATCGCCGCCCTGCCCGAGACCACCGATCTGCTGGTCGTGGCCGCGGCCGCCGACCAGCTTCCGGCCGTCGTAGAGGAGTGCGTGGCCAGCGGCAAGGTTCGCTCGGCGATCGTCATTCCCGGTGGCGCCGGCGAAACGCCCGAGAGCCAGGACATCCTGTGCCGCGTGCGGGCATCCCTGGCGAAGGCGCGAGCTGGCGCCGACCCTGATCCCGGAAGCGGGCTCGTGCTGCTCGGCCCGAACTCCCTTGGGGTGCAGTCGCGTCCCGGCCGCTACGACACGTTCTTCATCCCCGACCACAAGCTCGACAAGCGGCGCGAGGCGCCTGGCCGCGGCGTCGCCTTCCTCTCTCAGAGCGGCGCGTTCATCGTGAGCCGGTTGAGCAATCTGGAGACGCTCGACCCCCTGTTCACGGTCTCGATCGGCAACCAGGCCGATCTCACGGTCGCCGACATGGTGCAGGCCGTGGGCGATCGACCGGACATCCACACGATCGGTCTCTACGTCGAGGGATTCAACGATCTCGACGGTCTCGACCTCCTCCAGGCCGTCCGTCGCATCACCGCGGCGGGCGACAAGGAAGTGGTGTTCTACAAGGCGGGCCGGACCGACCAGGGCCGGGCGGCCGCCGCCGGGCACACCGCGTCCGTGGCTGGCGACTACGACATCTGCGAGGCGGGTGCCGCCGCCGCCGGCGCCATGGTCGCCGGGACGTTCGCCGAGTTCGAGCAGCTTCTCGACCTCTCCGCGGGACTGCATCGGAAGAGGGTCCGAGGCACGCGGCTTGGCGTGATCTCGAACGCCGGATTCGAAACCGTGGGCATGGCCGACCACGTGCGCGGGACGCACCATCAGGTGGAGATCCCGGCGCTCGCCGCGACGACGCGTGAGGCGATCGCCCAGTCGCTCGCCGAACATCGCCTTGGCGGGTTGGTGAACGTGCGGAACCCGCTCGACCTGACACCCATGGCGGACGAGTCGGCCTACGAAGCGGCCGCGAGGGCGATGCTCGCGTCGCCCGACATCGACGCCCTCGTGGTCTCCGCGGTCCCGCTCACACCGGCATTGGCCACCACCGAGGAGGAGATCGCGGAACGCGTCTCGTTGGCGGAGGTGATCGTGGAACTCGACCGCGCATCCGACAAGCCGATCGTGGCGGTGATCGACTCCGGCCTGGCCTACGCCGCCTTGATCCGCCGCCTGCGCGACCATCACATCCCCGTGTTCCGTTCGGCCGACCAGATGATGCGCTCGCTGGGACGCTACCTTTGCCGGCGAGCAGGGACTGCCCCGGGCCCCGGCTCCGATGATGATCCAAGCCGCGCCGAAGCCGCACGCGACATGACGGTTGAACCCGAGGGTGCCACGGCCTTCTAGGCCGTGCGATCGCCGGGTGCGCCCCGAGGAGGTGCGCCCGAGGGTGCCACGGCCTTCCAGGCCGTGCGAATCGTCCACCGCGCCCCCAAGGGTGCAACGGCCCTCCAGCCCGTGGGAATCTTGTGGCCCGCCCCTAGGGTGCCACGGCCATCTTGGCCGTGCTGGTCGCGCAGTGCGTCGTCACACG
>JAGQOG010000057.1 GCA_020427695.1 Phycisphaerales bacterium | reverse complement strand
TTTTCGAGATATACATCCCGCCGGCTTCCGCTGGCGTGACGTCCGCCCACGACCCGCCGTCATTGCCGGTCACGTGAAGCCGGCCGTCGTCGGTGCCAGCCCACAGCAGCCCCGCCTGCATCGGCGACTCCGCCAGCGCGACCACCGTCCCGGCCGTCTCCGCGTCCGAGCCCACGGCGTCGGTGACATCCGGGTCGCGCCCCGACAGGTCCGGGCTGATCGCGCTCCAGGATTCGCCGCGGTCCGTCAGCTTGAACACGCGGTTCCCGCCGAGGTACAGCGTCGTTGGATCGTGCGACGAGAGGATGAACGGCGCGTTCCAGTTGAACCGGAACCGGAGCTGCCCCTCCTTCGGCGCCGGCTTGAGGCTGCGATGAAGACCCGTGTCCAGGTGATGCCGCGAGAGGTTCCCGCCCTGCCACTCGCCATAGACGATGTTCGGATCGGTCGGGTCGAAAGCGACGTGGAACCCGTCGCCGCCCAGGAAGAACTGCCACTGCTTGTTGGTGATCGACCCCTTGCGCCCCATGAACTCGCCGTTGTCGAAGTAGGGCGACTGCGAGGGCCCGATCCAGGAGCCGTTGTCCTGCAGGCCGCCGGCGATGCGGTACGGGTCCGAGTCGTCCACCGCGATGTTGTAGAACTGCCCCACCGCCATGTGGTTGTGGTGCTCCCACGTCTTGCCCTGATC
Source organism: Phycisphaerales bacterium (assembly GCA_020427695.1). Classification (GTDB taxonomy): domain Bacteria; phylum Planctomycetota; class Phycisphaerae; order Phycisphaerales; family SM1A02; genus JAGQOG01. The sequence goes on along the minus strand of JAGQOG010000057.1, from coordinate 884 downwards.
GTGCGAGACGTACAGCCCGCCGTCGCAGCCCGCCAGCAGGCGCCGGGGCTCGTTCGGATCCACGATGAACGCATGGAAATCCACGTGCGGCGTCGTCGAGGTCGCCGGGATGAACGTCTTGCCGCCGTCCGTCGAGAGCCCCACCGACCAGCCCGGCAGGTACACGCGGTCCGGGTCCGTCGGATCGACCGCGATCACCGAGAAGTAGAACGACCGCGGCGCGAAATCGCACGTGCGCCGCCAGCTCGCCCCGCCGTCATCGGAGCGGAACACCCCGCCGGCGCGCGAGCGGTTCTGCCACGAATCGACGATCACGCCACCGTTGTCCGACTCGATCACCGCGTAGAGGATGCTCGTGTCGCCCGGGTAGATCGTCAGCCCGATCCGCCCCGTCTGCGCGGGGAGGCCGCTCGTCAGCTTCTTCCACGACGCCCCGGCGTCGGTGGACTTGTAGATCCCGCCCTCGGGCCCGCCGGACTGGTAGCTGCCGATGCCCCGCCGGCGCGAATACATCGCCGCGTACACGACGTTCGGATGCTCCGGATCGATCCGCACATCGCACGCGCCGGTGTTTGCATCGATCTGGAGGACCGGCGACCAGGTCGCGCCGCCGTCGGTCGTCTTGTAGATCCCCCGCGTCTCGTTGGGGCCCCACAGGTGGCCCAGCGCCGCGACGTAGCACGTGTCCGGATCATCCGGATGCACGGCCAGCGCCGGCATGTCGTGCGCATCCTCAAGCCCCCGGCACTCGAAAGAGCCGCCGCCGTCGGTCGAGCGGAAGATCCCCGCGCCCCAGGATGACGAGTTGCGGCCGTTGCCCTCGCCCGTGCCGACCCAGATGATCTTCGACTTGCCCGCCTCGGCGCGCTTGTCGCGATCGATGG
>JAGQOG010000056.1 GCA_020427695.1 Phycisphaerales bacterium | reverse complement strand
GTGCGGGCGGCGGTGGTCGAGGTCGCGGGCGAGCCGAGGGCCCTGCGGCTTTCCCGCGTGGAGCGGATCGTGAAGCTCGACCCGGCAGCCATCGAGTCCGTGCAGGGACGTCGGCAGTTCGCGCTCGACGGCGGATCCGTTGGCGTTGTGGATGCCGCCACGGTGTTCGGTCTGGCCGAGCCGGCAGCATCGGAGGGAACCGTGACGACGGTGGTCGTCGGCAGCGCGCTGGAGCGGTACGGACTCGTCGTTGACCGCCTGCTCGGCGAGGAGGACCTCGTCGTTCGGCCGCTCGACGGCAGGCTGGGGAAGGTGCCGCACGTCTCGGCGGCGGCGATGCTCGAGCGGGGCGATCCGGTGCTCATCGTGGACGTCGAGGATCTGGTGGCCTCGCTGCGGCAGATGTTGTCGGAGGGACGCGTGCTGGGAGCGGCCCTGCGAACGAGCCAGTCGGGGCCCGCGCGCCAGCGGGTGCTGGTGGTGGACGACTCCGCCACCGTGCGCGAGGTCGAGCGGCAGCTCCTGAGTCGGGCCGGCTACGACGTGGACACCGCCATCGACGGTGTCGACGGCTGGAACGCGCTCTCGGCGGGCCGGTACGACCTGCTCGTGAGCGACGTGGACATGCCGCGCATGAACGGGATCGAGCTGGTTCGACGGCTTCGTGCCGATGCCCGCTTCGCGTCGCTGCCCGTGGTGATCGTCAGCTACAAGGACCGGGAGGAGGATCGCCTTCGGGGACTCGAGGCCGGTGCCACGGCCTACCTCACCAAGGGCGCCTTCCAGGACGAGTCCTTCGTGCGCATGGTCCACGACCTCATTGGCGACGGTGCCGAATGAGAATCGGCGTCGTCAACGATCTGCACAGCGCCCTGCACGTGCTTTGCAAGGCGATCGAGGCGGGCGGGCACGAGGTCGCCTGGAAGGCCTTGGACGGCGCCGAGGCCGTGTCGCGCTGCCGCGCGGACCGTCCCGACGTGGTCCTCATGGACCTGATCATGCCCGTGATGGACGGGGTCGAAGCGACACGGCGGATCATGGCCGAGGCGCCGTGTCCGATCCTCGTGGTCACCGCCACGGTCACCGGCAACGCCACCCGCGTGTACGAGGCGCTCGGCGCCGGTGCACTCGACGCCGTCGACACGCCGACCCTGGCGCCCGACGGCTCGGTCGTCGGTGCCGACCGCATGCTGCGGCGGATCGACCAGGTGAGGCAATTGGCGGCGGAGCCGCATCGTGCCCTCCGCGTCGAGGCGGAACCGCCGCCGCCGATCTCGGCGCCGCGCTCCGAAGGGTCGTCCGATTTGCCGCCTGTCCTGGCGATCGGCGCTTCGACCGGCGGCCCACAAGCGCTCGCGGTGCTGTTGCGCGGGTTGCCGCGGCCGCTTCGCCATGCCGTGCTCATCGTCCAACACATCGGCGCGCCGTTCGTCGAGGGATTGGCGGATTGGCTCGGCCGGGAGTGTTCCTGCCCGATCGCAACCGCCCGGGACGGCGAGGCGATCGTGCCGGGGCGCGTTGTGCTCGGCACCGGCGATCGCCACCTGATCGCCGATCGCCAAGGGCGGATACGCTGCCCCGAGGAACCGTCCGAGCTTCTCCACCGGCCCAGCGTGGATGTCCTGTTCGGCAGCTTGGCCAGCGGTCCCTGCCGGGGCGTCGCCGTGCTGCTGACGGGCATGGGTCGGGATGGAGCGACGGGCCTGCTCGAGCTTCGTGGGCGGGGATGGTGGACGATCGCCCAGGATCGCGAGACGAGCGTGGTGTGGGGCATGCCCGGAACGGCCGTGCGGGAGGGGGCGGCGTGCGAGGCGTTGCCGATCGATGCGATCGCCGCGTCGGCCGCGAAGCACTTGGCGAGAGTCGCAGGAGGTTCGGCATGAACGCAACGAGTTCGATCACCGGTGGCCCCGCCACCGACGTCCAGGGCGGCCCGGAGCGGTCCGGTCCTCCGTCGGTCCCGACCGTCGTGCTGGTGGTGGACGACCAGGCGATCGTGGGCGAGGCCGTCCGGCGCATGCTCCAGGCGTTGGACGGATTGGAGTACCACTACTGTCAGGATCCGCGAGAGGCGGTGGCGACCGCGGAGCGGGTGCGCCCGACCGTGATCCTCCAGGACCTCGTGATGCCCGAGGTGGACGGTCTCGACCTGGTCACCGCGTACCGCGGGCACGACGCGCTGCGCGAGGTGCCCCTGATCGTGCTCAGCTCGCGCGAGGAGGCGACGACCAAGGCCGAGGCGTTCGCCCGCGGGGCCAACGACTACCTGGTCAAGCTGCCCGATCCGATCGAGCTGGTGGCGCGGGTGCGGCACCATTCGCGCGGATACACGGCGCTCCTGGAGCGCAACGCCGCGTTCGACGCGCTGGAGCGCAACCGGAAGCACCTCGCGGACGAGATCAACAAGGCCGGCGAATACGTCCAGTCGCTGCTCGATCCGCCGCTCGAGGGTCCGGTCAGCGTGCGCTGGCGGTTCATGCCCTCCGCGACGCTCGGTGGAGACTGCTTTGGCTACCAGTGGATCGACGACGATCGCTTCGGGATCTTCGTGCTCGACGTGTGTGGGCACGGCGTCGGATCGGCGCTGCTCTCGGTCAGCGCCCTGAACCTGCTGCGTTCGGGCTCGATCCCCGTCGAGCTCGCCTGCGACCCGGCGGAGGTGCTGGGCCGCCTCAACGACGCCTTCCCGATGGCGCGGCACCACGGGATGTTCTTCACCATGTGGTACGGCGTCATCGACCGCGTGGCGGGCACCCTCAGGTGGTCGGGTGCCGCGCACCCGCCCGGCCTCCTGATGCGGGCCGGCGGCGGACACGAGCTGCTCGACTCGACGGGCCTGCCGGTCGGCGTGGCGCCCGAACTCGGTGCGGAGAACGCATCGGTCGAGGTGCGGCAGGGCGACCGTCTCTACCTGTACAGCGACGGCGCGTTCGAGATCCACGTGCCCGAAGGCGGCGTCTGGGGACTCGATCCCTTCGTCGAGCTGATGGTGAAGCCACTGGCGGCGGGGGAAGACCGGATCGAGCGGCTGATCCAAGTGACCAGCGCGATGCAGGGCGGCGCCGGCTACGACGACGACTTTTCGATCATCGAAGCGGAGGTCACCGGCCCGTTGTCGGGGGCGTGAAGCCGTGCGGAGTCGTGCTCTGCGTTCGGTAGAGGTAGGCGGTGTAGAGGTAGAGCAGCGCGTGCTGCTCCCAGGGATCGGTCACGCCGTTGCGAACGATCCATTGGGGGAACGAAAAGCCAGCGCGGATGCCGTAGCGCTCGTAGGTTGCCAGGAGCGTCCAGAACTCGTGGACGATCTCCGGCGGGACGTACGCCTCGGGGGGCTGCGGCACGCCGAACTGCCAGAGCACCGCGAAGACGTTGGCCGCGCGAACGTCGGCCACGCTGGACGGCGGAATGCGCGAGCTTGGCGGCCGGCGCGACTGGGCGGCCTCCAGCGACGCGGCGGCGGCCAGGACCGCCAGCATGGAGATGGCGGCAAGCGACGCGCAGAGTCCGCGGCGGGCGGGAGCGGTTCGGTTCAAGGTGGTGTTGGTCGTCTTCATGGTCGTGTCCTCCGCCATCCTCATGCGAGCCTCGCCGAACGCAGAATGCGCCACGCAATGTCCCGGAATCGCCCGAACCGGCCCATCGTTCCCGCGATCGTCTGGATGTCCTCGCGGTCGATCACCCAGTCTTCGGCTGGCCGCTCCACGTCGGTGCCGTGTCGGCGCCGCAGGTACTCCATCGTGAACACGCGCTCGCGGAGCGACCAGTTGCCCAGCCGCTGCGCGATCTCGTCGGCCTTGTTGGTGAGCACGGCCATGCTGCGCTGTGCCTCCTCGGCGTCGCGCACATGCCGCAGAACCATGTTGCATCCGAAGATGCACCACCATCCGTAGCCCTCAAGCATGATGGCTCCCAACCGCTCGTCCACGTCGCTCACCGCGTCGAGCCCGTCGAGAACCGTTTGGATGGCCTCCCGTGCCGGGCGCTGGCGCCGGAACGCCTCGACCTCGAGGAGACCTCCCCGCGCCGTGTGGGCCATGCCGGCGTAGTCCTGGCCAAGCTCGATGGCGAGCTGGTCGTAGCGCTCCGCCGCGATCACGAGGGCCTCGGCAGCGGACGCCGCGATCTCGGCCGCTTCGTGCGGATCGCCGACCTCCATCTGCTCGCGCAGCGCTTGGCCGCGCACGTGCCAGGCCATGGCGAGGGCGGAGTCCGCCACCGGACCCTCCGCATCGCGCCGCGACATGGTCTCGATGACCGAACCGGCGACGCTCTCGGCCTCGACGTGCTGGCCGAGCGCGTAGTAGGCGTTCGCGAGGGCCGCCCGCAGGGCCAGTCGCCACTCGACCGGTGCCTCGCGCTCGGCGAGTCCACGGCGGCAGGCCTCGAGGGCATTGGTGAATCGTCCCAGGCCGTCCCACGCACCGAGTTCGCGGTAGCACGCGATCGCACGTTCCGCCGATGTCTCGGAAGCGGCATACGCGGCGCGGGCCAACGCCGCCGACTCCGCGTAGCGACCGGCGCCATGCGCTTCGCGGGCGGCGTCGCGCAGTTCGCGGGCCGTGGGAGGTTGCGACGAATCCACACCCGCGGGCTCGTCGACCAGCACCGTGTCGCCCGGACCCAGCAGGTCGGCGATGACATCCTGGACCTGCCAGTCCAGCACTTCCGCCAGCCGCATGACCAGATCGACCTTCGGCACCCCGCTGCTGGGCACGAGGTTGGCGGGGTCTCGTCCCAACGCCTCGGCCAGTTGTTTCAGGGTCCAACCGCGGTAGTTTTGGGCCAACCCGAGGAGTTCCTCGAGCCGCTCCCTCCGTGGATGCGCTCCAACCATTGTCTTCGCCCTCGCTCGGTGGGAACACGGCGTCCGGCCGGAACCCCCCACGTCTGCCGACGCTAACGAACCGTGTGGACGCGCTCAAGACTTTTCGCGGCCGAGGCCGATCGGGTGCAGTTATTGCGCCGGAACCGCCGGAATCGCCCGTCCGGGAACCGGCGCGCCGCGGGCACGAGGCCGCCTCGGCCGGCATCCGCGGCGGGGTCTCGGCGGGCGGGCGGACCTCGGATCGGGGGCTTGGTCCGAGGCGGCTTTACCCGGCCGGCTCGTTGGTTGAGGATGTGGATGTCCCGATCGGGGCACCGCGGGCACATCACTCCCGGATCCACATCCATGGGCGAACGCGAGCTCTTCGAAATTCTCGTCCGTGAGCATGCGCCCATGCTGACGGCCTACATCCGGTCGATGACCTTGGACTCGGACCTCGCCGAAGAGGTGTTCCAAGAGACGGTCATCGCGGCGTGGCGACATCTGGAGGACTTCGATCGCACCCGGCCGTTCGGCCCCTGGCTCCGAGGGCTTGCTCGACACCGGCTGCTCATGCTCGCCCGCACGCGACGGCGCTACGGCCGTCACCTGGAGGCGCTGGAGCGTCGGATCTCGGCGGGTCTCGAGCGCATTCGGCAACGTCCGGGCGACACGTTCGCGGAGCAGCTCGAGCCGTTGCGGGAGTGTCTGCGAGCGCTGCCGGAGCCGCAGCGAGCCGCGCTGGAGATGGTCTATCTTCGACAAGTGGGATCGCCCGCGGCCGCGGAGGCGCTGGGCACGAACCTCGAGACCCTGCGCAAGCGCGTCCAGCGGGCGCGGCAGGCGCTGGCGCTCTGCCTCCGCAGCCGCGGCGTGCTCGGTGGCGACGAGCCGGAAGGAACGGAGGCGCTGGCATGAGCGACCGTTCCCGCCACTCGGTCGATGCCGTGCCGCCGACGGGAATCGCCCCGGAGGCCGACGCGCTCCTCGTCCCCTCCCGTTCGACCGACGCGGCGCCGGACGAGGCGCTGCGGGCGATCGCCGACGAACTCCTGCTGCATGGCATTCTCACCATGCTGGCCGAGCGCGAGCCGCTGGCGATGGAGCAGCGGATCGCGACGGCCATGGACACGATCGGCCGCCTGGAACCAAGGCTTCCGTCGCGTGCCCCGTCCTTGCCCTTCGAGGGCACGACCCCGCGGCACCGGCGCTGGAATGTGCGCATGCTTGCCGGCAGCAGTGCGTTCGCGGCCATGCTGCTGCTGGCGCTCACCGCCACGCTCTTCGTGCGCACCGCACCGACGGCGACCGCGGCCTTGACGCAGATCGTCGATGCCGGCCGGTCCATCGCCTTCCGGCGGTACCAGTTCGTCATGGAACGCGAAGGCACGCCGCCGGCGATGCCGCCTCGTCGCGGTCTGGTGGACGTGGGGCCCGCGGGGCGCTTCGTGTGCCGCTTCGAGGGACCGGCGGGCAACACGGTGGTGACGATGGGATTCGATGGCGAGGAGTACTGGCTGGTTCCGCCCGTCGGCCCCGTGCGGGTTGGCGTGGCGCCGGGACCGATCGCGCGGGTCGCCGAGCTGGGCGGTGAGTTGGATCAACTGATGCTCGGGCCGTTGGTGGACAACCTCCGTCGGCACTACCAGATTCGCTTCGCCGACGATGGAGCGATCGAGCACGGAGCGGGACCGATCCGTCTCGAGGCGATTCGAAGGCCCAATCGCCCCTCGAGGCGGCCGGAGCGCGTGCGCCTGGTCGCCCGGCGGTCCGACTTCGCGATCGTCGAGTTCGAGGCGCAGTGGGATGCGGACCGTGGCCCACAGCGGATGTCCGGCCTGCGCCTTCGCCTGGTCGATGCACCGGATCCCGGCCTCGCGTGGTTCTCCCGCGGCAGCCACCACAGTCCCGATCGGGTGGTGGTGGAGGTGAAGGAAGGCGAAGAGCGCCGGCCGCTTCGGTTCGACGGTATCCGGGACGGCAACCGCGATGGAAACCGGGACGGCCTCCGGGGTCGTCCGGACCGCCCGGATCGCGCGCCCCGGGAGCGGCCGGGTCGTCCCGGTCGTCCGCTTCCCGCCGGGCCCCCGGTGTGATCGGCGCGGTAGTCTTCCGCCCGCCATGACCTGGCGCCTTCGGTTCGCCGAGCCTCGCGACGCCGCCGCGATCGCCTCGATCTATGCGCCCCATTGCGAGGGCGGATTGGCGTCGTTCGAGATGGTGGCGCCGACCGTCACGGAGATCCAGTCGAGGGTCGCGAAGCACGCGGCGACCCATCCTTGGCTGGTGGCGGAGATCGACGGCGCGGTGGTCGGATACGCATACGCCGGTCCGCACCGGGAACGGGCGGGATACCGATGGACCGTCGAGACATCGATCTACGTGGCGTCGGGCCAACACGGCCTGGGCGTGGGAACCGCGGCGTACGGCGCTCTGCTCGACCTCGTGCGCCGCCAGGGTTTCCGACTCGCGCTCGCGGGCATCACGCTCCCCAACCGCAGGAGCGTCGGCCTTCACCAGCGGATGGGTTTCCGTCCGGCGGGCGTTCTCCCCGGCGTGGGGTTCAAGCACGGTGCGTGGCACGACGTGGGCTGGTGGACCTTGGAGCTGGCGCCCGGCTCGAGCGCTCCGGTGGAACCGCTCGACATCGGGTCGCTGCGCAAGCGCATGAATGTCGATGCCGTCTTGGCGACGTTTACGCCGTCGAAGTAGCGCCCGGCGAGTTCGTGGTCGCGAAGTGGATGCCGTGCTCGGCGGCGATCTGGACGATGCGAGCCATTTCGGGCTCACCCGGCTTGTCGAACTCCGCGGCGCACCGCGCGAAGAACCGCTCGAATCCGGCGGGCGACGTGTGAATCAGCATCCGCAGCGGAGCGGGACCGGGATTGCGGAAGGTGTGCACCACGCCGCGCGGCATGAACACCACCGTGCCCATGGGCACTTCGCTCCACGCACCGTCGCGGAAGAACTCGACCCGACCCTCCAGGGGATAGAACCACTCGTCCTCGTTGTCGTGGTGGTGAAGCGGGGGTCCCCCGCCCGGGGGAGTCGTCAGTGTGAACATGGCAAAGGCGCCGCCCGTCTGGGCGCCGTCGAGGTGGACCAGCATCTCGTCTCCGAAGGCGCGGACAACCTGTCCGGCACCGGGCGGAACAACGACCGAGGGTAGGACGCTCACGACGATTCTCCTGTCACGCACGGAGGCGGGAATGAGCCTGATGTCCCCCGTGGCCCAAGGACGGGATCCTACTCCGGATCGACTCGCCGTCAGGGGTCTACCGCCGCGGGCTTCGGCCGTGCCCGGTCGCGTCCGTCCGAGCGGCGGGGCGTTCGATCGTCCGGGGCTGGGTGGTGGCGGCGCGGGCCATGTTGGCCGCGGTGCCCGGCTCCGGCGCCTCCAGCTTGCCGAAGATCATGCGTCCGGCACTTGTTTGGAGCGAGTTCGTGACCACGAAGGAGACGGTCTCGCCGATGTGTTCGGACGCGTCCTCGACCACGACCATGGTGCCGTCGGCGAGGTAGCCGACGCCTTGCGTCGGATTCTCGCCGGGTTTGACGAGCGTCACCTCGATCGACTCGCCCGGAACCACCGAGGTCTTCAGCGTATTGGCGAGGTCGTTGATGTTGAGGACGGCGACGTTGTGGATCTGCGCCACCTTCTTGAGGTTGTAGTCGGTGGTGAGGATGCGCAGCTTCTGCGTGCGGGCGAGCTCGATGAGCATCTTGTCCACCGAGAGTCCCTCGACGATCGGATCGTCGATGGTCACATCGAGGAACGGATTGGCCTGGATCTTGCTCACCATGTCGAGCCCACGCCGGCCGCGCGAGCGCTTGAGCTTGTCGCTGGAGTCGGCGAGCGTCTGCAACTCGTCGATCACGAAGCGGGGAACGATGATCGGGGCGTCGAAGAACCCGGTATGTCCGAGGTCGTTGATGCGGCCGTCGATCAGGGCGGAGGTGTCCACCAGGAGCGGGCGCACGCCGCGCACCTGCTTGGCGAACTCGACGTAGGGGATGACCAGGCGGAAGTCGTCCTTCGTGGTGAGCACAACGGAGACCGACAGGTAGCACAGCACGATTCCGATGACGACCTTGGCGAGACCCAGGTAGAGCGGCGCGCGGGAGACGTCTCCCAAGGGGGGCCGCCCGATCTCCCAGGCGTCGGCCACGATGTCGATGAGCGCGCCGATGGCGACGGCGCCGATGAGTCCGAAGCAGATTCCCATGTAGGCGCCGACCACCGTCGAGAGGCGCTTGTTGGGGGTCATCGTGTCGACCACGAGCACGATCACGCCGACCGCCGTGGCCGCCAGGATGAGCCCCCAGACGGTGCTCCATCCGAACTCGTTGATCGTCTCCTTCTCGCTGGCGATGGTGAGTACCGTCACCGTCACGAGGAGCACGATGAACACCGACCGGATGACCAGCAGCAGCAGCCGGCGCGACTGCCGCTCCTGCTCGGCCATCACCGAGGGCAGGTCGTAACGGAGCGATCGGCGCGGCTTGAGGCTGTCCGCAACGGCAGCGGCTTCGAACACGTCGTCGTTCATCGGAACGATTGTACCCGCCGTGAGATGCCCGCTAAGATGCCGCTCCGGCGATGCAGGAAGACGGCCGGGTCCGTTCGGCGGGCGGCCCGTGAACCTGGTCAGGGCTTGACCGCAGCAGCCATAAGCGGCGCAGTCCGAGCGTGCGGGTGCCTGGCCGTCTTCCCCATCGTCGGCGCGGCCTCGGGGTCGCACCCGCGGCAGGTCTGTTTCCCCGACGAAGTGTCAGCGCCCGACCCCGGGTCCCAACCCCGATTCCGGTACCCCCCGTCCCCATCCGTACCCCAGTACCCACCCGTGCGAAGATGAGCGACGCGCTCTTTCCAAAGACGGCCCCGCCGTCCGGCGGCTACACGGTGCTCGCCCGCCGCTATCGATCCACCGGCTTCGACGAGCTGGTCGGACAGGAGCCGATCGTCCACGCGCTGCAGAACGCCATCGCTCATGGCCGCACATCGCACGCCTACCTCTTCACCGGCACGCGGGGCGTGGGCAAGACGTCGATGGCCCGCATCTTCGCCAAGGCCCTCAACTGCACCGCCGAACTGTCGGAGCGCGATGCCATCGCGGCCGCGATCCTGCGTGGCGACGACATCGATGTCATCGAGATCGACGGCGCCAGCAACCGCGGCATCGACAAGGCCCGGGAACTGATCGCCAGCGCGGGCATTCTGCCGGCCCGGTGCCCCTACAAGATCTACATCATCGACGAGGTCCACATGCTGACCAAGGAGGCGTTCAACGCCCTCCTGAAGCTCATGGAGGAGCCTCCGCCGCATGTGAAGTTCATTCTCTGCACCACCGATCCGAACGCCGTGCCGGCCACCATCCAAAGCCGCTGCCAGCGGTTCGACTTTCGGAACATCGGCTCCGCCCGGATCGCCGAGCACCTTCGGCACGTGGCGGAGCAGGAGGGGGTCGAAGCCGAGGAGGGCGTGCTGCTCCAAGTCGCCCGGCTCGCCAACGGCTCGATGCGCGACGGGTTGAGCCTGCTGGACCGGCTGATCGCCGCCGCGGACGGGTCACTCACCGCCACCCTGCTGGAACAGGTCCTTGGACTCCCCGATCGGACGCTGGTCGAGGGTCTGGTGGATGCGATCGCGGACGGCGACGCGCCGGAGGCCTTGCGCCGCATGCACGAACTGCTGCAACGGGGCAACGGCGTCGAACAGGCGATCGATGCCCTGGCCGACCAGTTTCGAGCCGTCATGCTCTGCACGGTGGTCGGACCCGACAGCGGCCTGGTCGACCGTGCCGGCGAGGGGCTCGAGATCGTGCGGGGGCAGGCCGAGCGGTTCGACGCCCCGGCCCTGGTGCACATGATCGCACTGTGCGACGCGGTCGCCCAACACGCCAG
>JAGQOG010000055.1 GCA_020427695.1 Phycisphaerales bacterium | reverse complement strand
CGACCCCCGTGACGGAGGGAAGCCGTGTGCTCGTGGGGTTTGATGCCGCGCGGGTGCACCTGTTCGAGACCGGAGAGACGGGTGTGAACGTCGGTCTGAACGGATATGGAGCCGCTCCCAGTGCGAACTGACCGGTTCGAGCACTGGGCGGTCGTACCACCGGCTGGATCACGGACCGCGGGATCCGGCGCGCGCAGGGGAGATCTACCGATGGCGTAGAAGACCCTGTCAGCGAGGTGGCGTTGTCGGTTGGGAAAGTGGGATCGCGGTTCGCGCCCACTTTTTTGTTTGGGATCGCGGGATCCGGCGCGAGCCGTGATGCCGCTGCACATTGCGGGCGGGTGTGGACGCCGGGGTTCCACACGACAATTTGAAAGGCACTGGGGCCATGAACAGTCAGGAATTGCTGAAGGTCGTCGACCACATCAGCCGCGAAAAGAACATCGACAAGTTCCTCGTCTTCGAGGACCTGGAGATGGCCATGCTGTCCGCGGTACGCAAGGCGTACGGCGCGATGGAGGACGTGACGGTCAAGATCGACCGGCTGACGGGCGAGATCGAGGCGCGACTCAACGGCGAGGCCATCTCCATGCTCGACCTGGGCCGCATCCCCGCCCAGACCGCCAAGCAGGTGATGATCCAGAAGATCCGCGAGGCGGAGCGGGACAGCATCTTCGAGGAGTTCGCCGAACGCGTCGGGCAGATCGTGACGGGCACCGTGTCGCGCATCGAACGCGGGGCGATCTCCGTGAACCTCGGCCGCGCGGAGGGTTTCCTGCCGCGCAGCGAGCAGATCCCCGGCGAGACGCACCACCCCGGCGAGCGCATCCGGGCGATGATCCTCGACGTCCGGGAAATGCCCCACGAGGTGCGTATCGTGCTGACCCGCACCCACCCCGACTACATCCGCCGCCTGTTCGACCTGGAAGTGCCCGAAGTGGGCGAACGCATCATCGAGATCAAGGCGCTGGCCCGCGAGGCCGGCTACCGCACCAAGATTGCGGTAACCAGCATCGACGCGAAGGTGGACGCGGTCGGCGCGTGCGTGGGCGTGCGCGGCAGCCGCATCCGCAACATCGTCGACGAGCTGGGCGGCGAGAAAATCGACATCGTCCGCTGGAACGAGTCGTCGCAGGTGCTCATCACCAACGCGCTCAAGCCGGCGGAAGTGCAGGAAACGGCGCTGTGCTTCGAGCTGGGCCGCGCCACCGTCGTGGTCGCCGAGGACCAGCTCTCGCTGGCGATCGGCAAACGCGGCCAGAACGTGCGCCTCGCGGCGCGCCTGACCGGTTGGGATATCGAAATCGTCACGCCGGTCGACTACAACAAGTCGCTCGACGACATGGAGAAGGTGCTCCGCGAGATCGAGGGCATCACCGACATGATGCTCGACCGCCTCGTGGCCATGGGCATCATCGCGCTCGCCGACATCGAGGAGGTCGGCACCGAACCGCTCGTCGCGGAACTGGAAATCGACGAGGAGTTCGCCGGCCGCATCGTGGCCATCGCCGCCGAGCAGGCCAAGCGGCTCGAGGCGGAGGCCGCAGCCGAGAAGGAACTGGCGGCTGCCCGGCAGGCCGAGCGTGAAGCCGAGGAGGCTGCCGAGATGGCGGCGGCGGCCGCCGCCCTGGGCATCGGCGGCGATGAACCTTCGAGCGAGGGCGAGCCGGCAGCCGACAGTGATGTGACTGACAGCGATACGGTTGACAGCGCAGCAGTTGCGGGCGCGGCGGCGGAAGGCGAAGCCTCCGACGTGGCAGCCGAGAGCATGGCCCACGACGCCGCGGTG
>JAGQOG010000054.1 GCA_020427695.1 Phycisphaerales bacterium | reverse complement strand
TGCCACGGCCTTCCAGGCCGTGCGAGCGTTCGCGTTTGTCCGGCACGGCCAAGATGGCCGTGGCACCCGGCCATGGCGACGCACGACGCTTCCCAAGAACGACGCCGCCCGGGCCAGAGGCCCGGGCGGCGCTGAGTTCACTGCGATCCGATCGTTCGATCAGCCCCAGCACGCCAGGAGCAGGCCGAGGTCGGCGCCGTCCACGGTGCCGTCGCCGTTGAGGTCGGCGATCGAACCCTTCTGGCCCCACTCGGCGAGCAGGAAGCCGAGATCGGCGCCGTCAACCGTGCCGTTGTTGTCGAAGTCGCACGGGTTCTGGACGCCGCCGTCGATGTCGAAGGAGAGCGTCTCCGTGGTCGCAACGTTGCCGGCGCGGTCGGCGATGGTGGCGTAGTAGGTGACCGTGCCCGGACCATCGACCTCGTCGATGACGCCGCGCCACATGCTGTTGCCGTGCCACTTCAGCTCCGAGGTCTGCTCGGGGCCGCCATTGAGCGACCAGTGAAGCTCGCCCGGGCCGGCGTAGAAGCCGCGATCGCTCGAGTAGCTGTCGTAGGCGACCAGGCGCACGGCGAACGGACCGAGCGGGCCGTCGGGCAGGGCGGTGTCCGGAAGCTGCTCGAACAGGACGATCGTCGGGGCGATGGTGTCCTCGGGCCCGGTGGTGTTCATGTAGATCTTGTTGACGAAGCTGCCCGACTCGCCCTGGAGGGTCACCACGTCGATCCGGTTGTCGCCGTCGAAGTCGGCGACCACGATGTCGAGCGAGGAGTCGCCGACGTTGGGCATGATGCCGGTCACCTGGGTGAACTGGGCGCCGGGGGCGTCCGGTCCGTTGTTGCGGAACACCCGCTCGGACGAGCCGAGCGAGGCGACGACGTAGTCGAGGTCGCCGTCGTTGTCGTAGTCGAAGAACTTGCTGTCGTTGTCGTCGATCCCCGCGTTGGGGGAGATCTCGCTGGAGATGTTCACCCAGGCGCCCGGCATGTTGTTCTGAAGCAGGCGATCGGTGCCGCCGTTGATCGACAGCATGTCGAGGTCGCCGTCGCCGTCGATGTCGCCGAAGTCGTAGGAGTAGCTGCTGCCGCCGGTCGGGAACGGCGAGTTGGTGAACACGCCGTTGCCGTCGTTGAGCCACAGCTTGCTCTGGCCGGCGCGGCTGCCGATGTGGATGTCGAGGTCGAGGTCGCCGTCCACGTCGCCGAAGATGCAGTCCTGCTGGTCGCTGATGTTGCCGGCGGGAATGTTGGTGGCGGTGACGTTCGTGTAGTTGCCGGTGCCGTCGTTGAGGAACAGGCGCGGCTGGCCGCTGCCGAAGCGGTTGGACGTTCCGCTGTTGCAGAAGAACAGGTCGAGGTCGCCGTCGTTGTCCACGTCGGCGAACTGGGCCCGGGCGCTGCTCATGGTCACGGCGGGCAGGCGGCTTCCGGTCTCGTCGGTGAAGACGCCGGTGCCGTCGTTGATGAGGAGCTTGGGCTGCTTGTTGAAGTCCTGGGCGAGCACGAGATCCCAGTCCCCGTCGCCGTCGCAGTCGCCCGCCTCGACGCCGCGGAACCAGCCGAGCACGCCCGCAGCGCGGGCATCGGTCTCGTCCACGAACCTGGCCTCCACCTCGTTGATCTTGTTGACCAGGATGCGAGGCTTCAACGCGGCGCCTTGGCTCGAGTAGCCCTGGCCGTTGGCCAGAACGATGTCGAGGTCGCCATCGCCATCGATGTCAACGACCGTGGCCTGGTTCGTGTACTCCGAGGGCAGACCGGCAAAGAGGCTTGCGGTCTGCTGGACGAACTGCTGGCCCATGGCGCTGCCGGCCACGAACGCGGGCACGAGGCCGATGAGCAGGCGGGGGGAGAGTCGAGTCTGGATCAAGGCTTGGCTCCTCTTGGAATCGATCGATTGACCACTGTCCGGGGGGCGTGGGGAGCCCCGGTTCCGGCGCAGACGAAGGCACCACGCAGGCGGCGAGTCGCCGCTGGAGGCGCGGGAAAGGCACTGTCAGCCTGGTCAGACGATAATGGGGAACTTCCGTTCGGCCAATCTTTTTCCAGATTTCGATTCCCGCGACGGCGGGCGCATGGTTATTGGACTGTGCCTGATCGCCGGCCGACCGTAGGGGGGACGCCGGAAACGCGCCTCGATGGCTGGTCGAGGGCGGGAGAGAATCGAGTGCGCTCGCCCACGCCCTTCCGGCCCGATTCCCCACTGCCATGGCCTCCGTTTCCGATGCTCTCCCGACGCTTTCGACGCAAGGCGCCGATGCGTCCGCGTGGCTCGTCGTGGCCGTCGTCGTGGCCGGCGCGGGGATGGTCGCCTGGTTCCTGCGCATCTTCCGTGTTCCGGGCGCACGGCTCCTCGCGGGCATCATCGTCGGCGTGGCGCTCGGACCGACTGTGCTTGGCCGCGTCGCCCCGGCACCGTGGGAACGAATGGTGATCGGCGGTTCCGCCGAACGCATGGTCCTCCAGGCTCGCCAAACGGAATGGAAGGCGTGGCAACTCGCTCGCGGCCATGTCGGCGTCCGAACCGGGGAGTCGCACGACGCCGAACAGGAGGCGAGATCAGCGGCGATTGCCCAGGCGGAAACGGCGTGGCGCCAAGCGGTCGCGGAGCATCAGCGTCCGCTCGGGATCGCGGTTCTCCTGCTGGCGGGCGTGGTGGGCGGAACGGCGGCGCTCGGACGACCCGCCGATCGAGGTGCATCGGGGCCCACGGCGATCTCGATCGGGCTTTGGTCGGCGGGACTTCCGGTCTTGCTCGGCCTGGTCGTCCTGTGGTGGCGCCGCGCGTTGCTTCCGGCGCCATCCTCCTTGGCCGTCTTGGCGGCCTTGGCGGTTGGCGCGTGGGGACTCAACGCCGCTGATCGACGGGCAGCGGGACAGACCGGTCGCGACGGACCAGCGCTGATCCGCGGCGCCTCGGCGGTGGCGACGCTGATCGCGGTCGGGCTCCTGCTGACCAGCCTCTTCCGGGCCTCGGCGACGACATCTGACCTCCGGCATTGGCTCGGCCTCGTCGGTGCGGCTGCGGTGGGATGGGCCGGATTGGTCGTGCTCCGACGCTCGGCGGCGAGGCTCGGGACGGCCGCGGCACCGCCTGAGGATCGCGGACCGTCTCATCCACTCGTACGGATCGTCGAGATGTTGGCGATGCCCGCACTCGCGGGCCTCGTCGCCCTGCAAGCCGATTGGATCGCCGACTTTTCGCTCTGGATCGTCGTGGGTGCCGTGATCGCCAGTGGCGACGGACGTTGGACCGGCGCTTGGATCGGCGGGATGCTCTCCGGTGGCCGGCGGCCGCGGGATGCCGCCCGCTTGGCCCTTGGGGCGTGCGGAAGCGGACCACTCCAGGTGGCGATCGCGGCCATTGCCGTTGATGCCGGGCTGTTTCCCCGCGAGTGGACGGTGGCGATCCTCTTCGGGGCCGTGGCAACCGACCTCACCGCCCCGGTCCGCCGGCGATTCGCACAGATCATGGAGTGAGCCGGATCCCGCCCCGTACGGCACGGAGCCCCGATTCCGACCCGATGCGATCGGTTCCGAGACTGGCGGCGAACTTCCCGCGGTTGGGCCGCGAATGATGTGAATCATGGTCCATGACTCGACTCGAGCCGCTCGAACGCGGCGACCGGCGACATCGCGCGCGACGGACGTTTCCGCCCGGCCTTCGCCGCCCCGGTCCGCGGTGCGGACGTGGACGATCACGGGAGCGGCCCTCGGGGCCATGATCATCGGCAGCCTGGCGCGGGCCGGCGAGACGACCTTCACGCTGGAGGCGCCGACCATCGTGGGCTTCCCCGCGGCGCACTTTCCCACCCAAGTCGCGGCGGCCGATCTCGATGGCAACGGTACCGTCGATCTCGTCGTGCCTGGGCGCGACGTGGACGGGCTGGTGTACGTCTTCCTCGGCAACGGCGACGCGACGTTCGCGGCGCCGACCTTCTTCGACGTGGGTGGCCAGACGGACTGGTGCGAACTCCGCGATGTGAACGCGGACGGCAAGATCGACGCGCTGTTTGCGGTGCGCTCGGTGCCGGGCCGTCTGGCGGTCGCCTTCGGCAACGGCGACGGCACCTTCGCCGAACCGCCGCTCACGCTTCCGGCCGGTCGCGAGCCGCGCGGTCTGGCGGCGGACGACTTCGACGGCGACGGCGACATCGACGCGGTGGTGCTCGACTACTCCGGTGGCGCCCTGCAGCTCTTCCTCAACGACGGCGCCGGCGGCTTTGCACCGGCCCAGCGCGAGCGCCTCAACGAGTATCTCGGCGGCCTCTCGCTGCCGCAGCAGCTCTCCTCCGGCGATCTCGACGGCGATGGTCGCGCCGATCTTGTCGCCACCGTGATCGGCGGCGGCCGAATCGACCTCCTGCACAATCTCGGGGGGGCCGGTGCGAACGGCGTGCTGTTCGACGAGGAACGGGCACAGCGACCGAACCAGGTCGAGAATCAGGCGCCCGGCATTCCGAACTCGGTGTTGGCGGACATCGACGGCGATGGCGACCTTGACGTGGTCACGGCATACATCCTGATCGGTGTGCCCCAGCGGTTCGCCGTCATGCTGAACAGCGACGGCTCGTTCCCAACCACGCTCGACTTCGTCTCCACCGACAACGCGGTCGCGTGGACCCCGGCGGTCGCCGACCTCGATGGCGATGGCGACCTCGATGTGATCATGGGTACTGCGCTGCCCGGCCAGCTCGTGCTCCACGCGAACCTGGGATCGGGCAGTGGGGGATCGGGCAGTGGGGGATCGGGCAGTGGGGGATCGGGCAGTGGGGGTTCGGACAACGGGGGTTCGGCCGATGGCGGATTGGCCTTTGGTGCCCCCCAGGTGATCGCACCGGCGACGTTCTTCCGATTCGTGCTGCCGGTTGACCTGGATGGCGATGGCGCCATCGACCTGGTCGCCGCGGACGCGCCGAGCAGCCAACTGTTCGTATTCCGCAACCTCACGCCGCAGGGTGCGGGCGGCGTCGCGGGCGGCGCCGCCGAAGATATCGTGGGGAATGCGACGGGCGCGAAGGGAGAGTGGGGGCCCGGCGCGAAGACGCCAAGGCCGCAGGTCTCCGACCGCGACGGCGACGGCGCGATCGACGGCACCGACCTCGCCATCCAGTTGGGAGGGCTCCGATGACCCGGCGTGCCGCGTTGGCGATCCTGGCCGTGGTGCTCGGCGGCGTTCCGTCCTCGGCTTGCGTGGCCCAGTGCGCGGCCGGTGCGGGCCCGTGCGACAAGCCGCATTCGGGCCCGGGGTGCGGCGAGGTGGCGTGCTGCGAGACGGTGTGCGCGTTCGACCCGGTCTGCTGCGACTCGGAGTGGGACGAGGTGTGCGTGGAGGAAGCAGCCGAGCTGTGCGCCGGCATTCCCTGTCCGATGGAGGGGAACTGCTTCGAGGCCCACGAGGGCGCGGGTTGCGAGATCGAGGACTGCTGCTTCTTCACGTGCGAGTTCGATTCGTTCTGCTGCAACGCCAATTGGGACTGGATCTGCGCCGAGGAGGCTGGCCGCCTGTGCGGTGCCCGAGCGTGCACGATCCCGGTTCCGCCAAACGCGATTCCGGAGGAGGAGTTGTGTGGCGAGCACTTGAACGACGGGTGCAGCCTCTCCTCGACCGCTTCCGTTCCGATCGACTGCGGCACCGTGATCGACGGCACCTGCGGCACGGGTTCGCCGCGCGACACCGACTGGTACACGATCACGCTCGCGTCCCCGGGCAGAGTGGTCTGGAGCGCCGAGGCGGAGTTCCCGGTGCAGTTGCTCGTCCTTGGTGGAACCTGCGAAGGCGTTCTGCAACTCGCGGCCGAGGCGTACGGCGAACCGTGCGCATCGGCGGCGATCGACACCTGCCTCGACGCGGGAACCTGGTTCCTGATCGTCGGCCCGGGCTACCCCGAACGGAACCTCAACCGCGGCGTCCCGTGT
>JAGQOG010000053.1 GCA_020427695.1 Phycisphaerales bacterium | reverse complement strand
GGCGGCGGCCGCGGCGGCATGCCGTCCCTCCTGCATGAGCTGATTCGCGACATCGAGCTGCTGGTCCTCGGCGAGAACCGCTGTTCCATCGCGGGCGAGGAGCGCTCGATACGCGGCGGCGGCGGCGGACAAGTCGCCGGATCGGTGGAGTCGCGAGATCTCGGCCCGCTCGGCCGCATGGGGCGGGGCCGGCGGAGGGGCCACCGCCAGCTTGGGCGGAGCGTTGGGTCCGGAGCGCACCACCATGTTGCGGCGCTGCGCCTCGGCGGTCGCGGCGCGCATGGCCGCGCGGCGGCGGGACTGGGTGAAGAGGTAGAAGATGTCGAAGTCGCGACGCGGAAGGATCCGGGTGGCCAGGAGCACGACCGCGACCGTGAACCCGTAGGCGTAGCCAGCGAGGTGCGCCGCATAGGCGACGTTGCCGCGATTCGCGCCGAGCATGGCCGTCGTCTGGCTGAGGAGATCCACCAGGAAGTAGAACCCGATGAACCACATCGCGGGGATGCTCACGAAGCCGATCATGAAGAACACGATCAGCACGCGGATGTGGGCGCGGGGGAAGAGCGCGAGGAACGCTCCGCTCACCGCGGCCACGGCTCCGCTGGCGCCGATCACGGGTGCACTGGACACCAGCAGGTGGCCGGTCCCCGCCACCGCGCCCCCCACGAGGTAGAAGAGCAGAAACCAGCCTCGCCCGAGCCTCCCCTCGACCGCGGTCCCGAACACCCACAGGAACAGCATGTTGGCCAGGAGGTGCCAGGGGCTCGACAGGTCGTGCATGAAGGCGTAGGTGACGAACTGCCAGGCCCGGGGCCGAACCGGATCGAGCGCGAGCACGCTCAGGGCCCGTTCCCCGTCGATGAGCCCCGATCTGATCGCGAGGACGAGTCCGAACGACACGACGACGTTCACGCCGATCAGCCACGGCACCACCACCGCGCGGCGGCGGGAGTCGACCTCGGTGCGAATGGGAATGAACATGGGTCGGCCGAGTGTAGGGGACCGCGCCCGACGTCGCCCGGCATGGCCGGCGCCCACCAAGCGCGACCGGTGCGCGGATGGTGCGCGCCGGCACGACCTCTCCCGGAATGGGCGCCGGACGCCCCAACCGACGCGCCGTCGAGCCCGACGGTCCGGGAACTGCGTGCGGGGGGGCCTGGCGGCGTGCCCGGCACCGCCGGATGTCCTACCATGGACTCTCGACGCAGCGCGTTCTGGACGGCTGGGGGCGGGTTCGTGCCTCTCCTGCCTTGTTTGGTCCGCTCGCGGGGGAATCCAGCCCGCCTTGCGTCGAGGAATCTTCGATCGCCGAACCTCGGCATCTCCCGCGCAACTGGGCGGCGCTCCGGGTCGCCCTCTCACGAAACGACCTCACCATGACCACCGCTGCATCCGCTCCCAATCTCGACAAGGGACTCGCCAACACCATCGCGGCCGAGTCGCAGATGTCGTTCATCGACGGACAGGCCGGAATCCTCGAGTACGTCGGAATCCACATCGACGATCTCGCCCGCAACTCGTCCTTCGAAGAGACGGTCTACCTCCTCTGGAATCTCCGGCTTCCCACCCGCGACGAGCTGGCGGCGTTCCGCAAGGAGCTGGCGGCGGAGTACGACCTGCCCGCCGGCATGTGGGAGTTCATCCGCGGTCTGCCCAAGTCCGCCAAGCCCATGCACGCCCTGCGCACCATGGTGTCGGCGCTGGCGCTGTTCGATCCCGAGGCGGACGATCCGAGTCCGGAGGCGAATCACCGCAAGGCGGTCCGGCTGGTGGCCAAGACGCCCACGCTGATCGCGGCGTACGACCGTCATCGCAAGGGCAAGGACTTCGTCAAGCCGGATGCCTCCAAGCCGATCGCGGAGAGCTTCCTCGCCATGCTCAACGGGCAGGCGCCGACGGAGGCCATGACCCGTGGCATGGACATCTGCCTCATCCTGCACGCCGACCATGGTCTGAACGCCTCGACCTTCGCGGCCCGCGTGACCATCTCGACGCTGAGCGATCTCTACTCCGCGATGACCAGCGCCATCGGCACCCTGAAGGGACCGCTCCACGGCGGCGCCAACGAGGGCGTGATGGTGATGCTCAAGGAGATCGGCTCGATCGACAAGGTCGAGCCCTTCGTTCGCGCGAAGCTCGCGGACAAGTCGAAGATCATGGGCTTCGGCCACCGGGTGTACAAGGCGTACGACCCGCGGGCCACGTATCTCAAGACCTTCGCCAAGCAGATCGCCTCGGACACCGGCAACCAGAAGCTCTACGAGATGAGCTACAAGATCGAGCAGATCATGGAGGCCGAGGTCGGACCGAAGGGCATCCACCCGAACGTGGACTTCTATTCCGCCACCACGTACTTCAGCCTCGGGCTGGACATCGACCTGTTCACGCCGATGTTCGCCATGGCGCGGATGCCAGGTTGGCTCGGGCACTGCCTGGAGCAGCTTTCCGACAACAAGCTCATCCGTCCGCGGGCGGAGTACGTCGGGCCGCACAACGTCGACTACGTCGCGATCGACAAGCGGTAGGGCTCGAACGGATCGCTAGTCCCAGAACGGAAGCGGTGGCTTCTTCAGCCGCGGAAGGCTCCCGCACTCGGGACACGCGACGCTGAGACGGTGCCGCTCGACGTACCGGTAGCCGCAATTGATGCAGCGGCTGGACGGCCGCGCATTCCGCCAGAGCCGGAGGATCGCCACGCCGCCGAAGCCGAGCGCGGCGGCCGTGAACACGATGTTCCCCACGAGCGCGAGGACATCGAGGCGGTAGGAGGAGGCGCGGCCCAGCGCCACCACCCCGATCCAGCTCAGGGACGAGCCCCGTCCCGGGGAGCTGGCCCGCAGGTAGCCCAGCACGCCGAAGTCGACCGAGTTCGGGAAGCGGGGCTCGAACGACTTGTAGAACCAGAGGAAGTAGACGATCTCGACCAGCCCCAGCGCGACCATCACCATGATCAGCAGCGAGCGCAGATCGAGCCGTTTCTTCGGCGCCGCCGGCGCGATCGTTCCCGAGGGCGCCGCGACCGCCGAGCGCGCCGCCAACTTGGGACGGTCGGCGTGACGAATCGCCTCGTGGGCGTCGTCGGTTGCCGACGCGACTGGAGGGACGGGCGGAGAGGACGAGTCTGACGTCATCGATGGGGTCGATCGTTCCGCGACGCTCGGTCGCAGGTGGGGGTCGATGTCCCGGAGGCTTCCGATCGGTCTCTGCAGGCCCGGGCCGCCGGAACCGATTGTAGATCGAGTCGCGGGCAGGCGATCGCGCGGCCGCCTGCGGCGCACCGTCGCGCGTTGCCGCCAGATCACCAGCGGTAGAACTCGTACGGGTCGTAGATGAAGTAGTGGTCGAAGGGCTGCAACGGCGGAAGCTGAACGTAGGCGCGTCCCTTCTCGTCCACCTTCATCGCCTCCATCCAGCCCGGCAGCGTGGTGCGGGAGCCGGTCGGGCGGGCGCGAAGTCCTTCTTCGCGGACCTCGCTCACCACGTGATCGACCCACTTGAGCTCCACCGCCTTGTTGCCGAACTCCTGCCAGTCGCCGTCGGAGTTGTGCACGTACATCTGCTCGACGAGCTGCTCGTACGTGAGGCCCATCTTCTGGGCCACCGGGTCGGCAAGCCGCTTGGCCCACTCCATGCTGTTCTGAAGCTGCTCGGCCTGCTGCGTGAGGTTCCCGCGCATCGAGCTGCTCATCTGGTGATGCAGGATGATCGCATTCGGATAGCAGTACGAGTGCGGGGCCAGCGTGGTGATCACGGCGGCCATGCTCGCCGCGAAGCTCTTCACCACCACGTGCACCGGGGCCGGGCTGCTCTCGATGCACTTGACGATCCGGTAGCCCTCCATCACCGAGCCTCCGGGCGAGTTGTCGATGACGACGAAGATCGGCTTGGTCGTGGACTGGTTGTTGAAGAAGTCGATCCGGTCGCACACGAAGTCGGCGGTCCCGCCGCTGATCGTTCCGTTCAAGGGAATGCGCCGGTCGCTGATCGAGAGCACCCCGTTCACCAGCGGGTTGTCCGGATAGTCGAGCGGTCCGAACACGCGGTCCTCGACCTCGTCGCGGCTCCTTCGCAGGTCGAGCGCACCCTTGAGCTTGGCCATCTCGCGGTCGTACTCCTCGCGGGCGAGCGAGGCCTGCATCTGCGCCCGCTTCACCTGCTCCTGCATCACCTGGTTCTCGGCGGCGAGGCGCTGGCTCTCGAGCTTCACGGCCTGGAGCTTCTCCTCGGCGTCCAGTCCCTGGAGCCTCGACTCCACCGTCCGCGCCTCGATCGCCGACTGGGCATCGGCGAGGGCGGCGTCCTGTTGCGCCTTGCGCAGCGCCGCCTCGGCCTGCAGGCGTGCGGCCTGCGCCTTGAGCGTCGCGAGCTCCTCCTCCAGCTTGGCTTGGGCCAGCCCCGAGACGATGGCGAGCTCCTGCTTCTGGAGTTCGGTGCCGAGCATGGCGTTCTTCTGCCGCTGCTGCATGAGCTGGTACTCGGTGGTCAGGCGCTGAAGCTCGTCCTTCATCGACTGGAGATGCGAGTCCTCGACCTTCGCGGGCTTGTCGGGAGCCGCGGTCGCCTCGGCGACATCCTGGGCGAACATCGGTGCCGGGGCACCGAGGAGGGCAAGGCCGGAGACGGCCGCGAGGCCGAGGCAGGCGAGGGAGAGGCGGAAGGTTGGTCGATTCATGCTGAACTCCTTGCGGGGGATGTCGAACGGGGCCGACGGCCGAAGACGACCGGGCCGGACAGGACTGGACAGGGGTACGTCGTTCGGCCTGATCAAGATCGGCCATTCGGCGATTCGTCACGCAGAGGTTGCGGCGAATCCGCCTCCGGGCGAGCCTGCAGACCCGGGCGAGCCAGCTCCCGGGCCGCAGGGTCCTGGCGGTAGTAGCGCCGAAGCACGCGGTAGAGGTCGGGATGCCGTTCGCGGAGGGGGAGCGGGAGCTCGAAGAAGAGCTCCGTGGTCACCGCGAAGAACTCCGCCGGGTTCGTCGCGCCATACCGCCGGATGAGGGTGGGGACCCCCGCCGCGATCTCGGCTCGCAGCTCCTCGAGCGACCGTTGCATCACCGTCGCCCACTCCGCCGCCTGCTCCCGGCTTTCCATGCGCGGCGTGCCGTCCACGCCGCCGGCCAGCATGTCCAGCTTGTGCGCGAACTCGTGCAGCACCACGTTCTCCCCGTCGCCAGCGTGGGCGGTGCCGAAGCGAGCGTGCCGCCAGGAGAGGATCACGGGGCCGTTCTGGTGGGCCTGACCCAGAACCGCCTGGGGACTCGCCGCGATGAGTCGCGTGCCGCCGAGCACCGACGGCGGCTGGTCCGGAGCGAAGTAGCCGCTCGGATACACAAGGATCGTGGTCACGTTGTCGTACTCGTCCTCCGGTCGGGCGAGAACAAGGAGCGAAGCGTTGGCCGCGATGGCGACGCGCATCTCGTCGGTCACCGTCAGACCGGCGCAACCTTCCCAGTAGCGTTCGGCGATGAAGAAGCGGACGCGCTCCCGCATCGTCTGCTGCTCGTCCGCCGAGAGCAGCGCCCACGACGACAGATGCTGCTCGATGAAGTCCGTCCATTCCGCCGGAAAGGACTGACGGCGAAGACGGCGGCGGCGAAGGGAGCGGAACAGCATGGGCGGTGTCGACGATTGTTCCCCGGTGCCTGCGACTCATCCACCAGCGCGCCGCACCTATACTCGGAAACGATGACGCAGAACATGTTCCATCCGTTGCGGCCGCTGGCGCTGGCCGCAGTCGCAGGACTGCTCGCGGCCTCTTGCTCCCTGATGCCCTCCGCGTCGGGCGGAAGACCCGTTTCCGATGGCTCGACCAGAACAACCGCGGGCGGGCCAGACGGTGCGCCCGGACAGGCGGCACCGCCGGTCGCAACGGGCTTCGCACCGGGCTCGGTGCCTCGACTCGCGTCGGGTTGGATCCTCGCCATCGGGAGTCTGAACGAACCGGAGATCTGGACGGCCGCCCAGCAGCTGGGAGCGACGCGGTTCATCCTGATCGGCCAGGCCGACGGCGAAACCAAGGGTGCCTACGACGAGGCGAAGCTGCGCCGGGCCATCGGCGAGCGCGTGCCCGCGGGGTACCGCGGACTGGCCCAACTCGATTTCGAGGGACGCTGGATCGCCTATCTGAACGCGCCCGAGGATTCGCCCACGTTCCGGGAAGGCGAAGCGGCGCTGCTCCGGCTGTTGACCGTGGCCCGGCAGGTCCGTCCCGAGGCGCAGTGGTCGATCTACGGCCTTCCCTCCGTTCCGTTCTGGCTGCCGCTGCAAGGTCAGCCCACCCGGTCGTGGTTCGACGCCACGCCCGAGGCCCAGGCGCCGGCTCGCGCCAAGGCGCGGCGCGCCCAGGCCGTGATCGATGCGTGCGACTGGGTGGCGCCGTCCGTGTACGTACCGTACCTGCCCTCCCGCGACGACCCCAAGGTGTTGGCCGTGCAGGCGGGCTACGCCCGCGCGAAGACGGCGATTGCCGTCGAGCTCGCGAAGGGCAAGCCGGTGCTCCCGATGACCTGGCACCGTGTGCACGACAGCAACAAGGTCGACGGCGGCAAGCGGCTCACGCCGGACGAGATGATCGAAGGGCAGATCAAGCCGGCGATCGAAGCCGGCGCCGCCGGCGTCGTCTGGTGGGGATCCGACGGCATGCTCGTCCGCACCGTCGGTCGCGACGTGCCCCGACCGCCGGACGTGCCGCCTTCCGCCTACAACGACGCGGACGCCATGCGGCGCTGGGTGGTGCGCGAGCACGTTCGGATGCTCAACGAGCTCGCCGCCGACATGAACCGGATCCGCCGCTCCCCCTAGCAGCCCGTTGAAAAAGTCATCCTGGCTGCGAGCGGCCCTCGCGACCCATGCCGGCGTCGCCGCGGCTCGCGGTATCTCCCGGGATAACGCAGCGCCGCGGCTCCTTGGCCTGAGCCGCGATGACGCGCTCTCG
>JAGQOG010000052.1 GCA_020427695.1 Phycisphaerales bacterium | reverse complement strand
TCGTCGTCGTCCACGCCGGCTCCGGCGATGTCCAAGCCCTCTACGGCTACGACGCCACCAGCTCGACCTTCGGCGCCACCGCCGCCCTCACCGTCGGCACCAACCCCGTCGCCGTCGCCCTCGCCGACCTGAACGGCGACTGCGTGCAGGACGTCGTCGTCGCCAACCAGGGCTCCGACGATCTCAGCGTCACCTTCGGCACGCCCTCCGCCCAGGCGCAGAGCTTCGGCTCCGGCTGCGCGGGCACCGGCGGCCTGGTCCCCGCACTCGCCGCCACCGGCGGCGCTCCCACCGTCGGCAACAACGCGTTCGGCACCGAACTCACCCAGGCCCGCAGCTTCGCACCATGCCTGATGCTCTGGTCCGCCAGCCAGGCGACCCTCGCTCTCGGCGATTGCGAGGTCCTCGTCGGTCTCCCCGCCGCCAGTGCGCTGCGCTTCACCGACGGCTCCGGCACCGACACCTGGACCTTCGGCATCCCCAACGATCCTGCATTGCTCTGCGTCGAGCTGTTCTTCCAGGCCTCGGTCTTCGATCCCAATGGATCGTTCTCCAGCCTGCTGGCCTTCTCCGATGCGATGCGGTTGCGCATCGGCCAGTGAAGTGCGAAGCAGTTGACGTGCTCCTCGATCCCACGGATTCTCGCTCGGTGACGGATGGAGGACCCCTCACCAACGCCGCCGAACTGGGCGCAGGTCGCACAGCTCTTCGAGACCTTGTGCGACCTACCCGACGACGAGATCGAAGCGGGACTTCACAGCTGTGAAGATCCTGCCGTGCGCAACGAGGTCCGCGAACTCCTCGACGCCAACTCCCGGGCCGGCGAGGCACTCCGCCCCTCGAAGGGCTTCCGGTCGGTCCTCACCACCGCGACGCGCGAGGAGCTTCCCGAACTCACCGAGGTGGGCCCGTACCGCCTGATCGAGAAGCTGGGCGTCGGCGGAATGGGCACCGTCTGGCTGGCCCGCCGCAACGATCAGGAGTTCGAGCAGGAGGTCGCGATCAAGCTGATCAAGCGCGGCATGGACACCGACGCGATCGTTGGACGGTTCCGACGAGAGCGGCAGGTGCTTGCCCGGCTGCAACACGACGGGATCGGCCGGCTGTTCGACGGCGGCAGCACACCCGACGGCCGCCCCTACCTGGTGATGGAGCGGATCCACGGCATTCCGCTCGATCGCTTCTGCACCGAACACAACCTCGACACTCCGGCTCGCCTCGAGTTGCTGGCCGAGGTCTGCGACGCCGTCGCCGCGGCCCACGCCCTGGGCATCGTGCACCGCGACCTCAAGCCGGCGAACATCCTGGTCACCGAAGGCCGTCGTCCGAAGCTGCTCGACTTCGGCATCGCGAAGCTCCTCGAGCAGGAGGAGGTCGACGCGTCGCTGCTCACCATGACGGGTCAACGTGTCTTGACTCCGCGCTACGCCGCCCCCGAGCAGATCCTGGACGACACACCGTCCCCGGCCACCGACGTGTACGCGCTCGGAGTCATCCTGTACGAGATCCTCTCGGGGCACCTTCCTTTCGCCCCGCGCGAGCGCGGCAACGCCACGTTGATCGAGATGTGGCGCACCCTGCGAGACCAGGAGCCGCGCAAGCCGAGCGAGCGGGCGAGCGAAGGAGGTGCCATCGGCGAGCGGGAACAACCGGAGATGCGTGCGCTCACGCGCAGACTGCGCGGCGACCTCGACTGGATCACGATGAAGGCGCTCGAGCGGGACCGGTCACGTCGCTACGAGTCGCCGGGACAGCTCGCAGCCGACATCCGCCGTCATCTCGAGTCCGAGCCGGTGCTCGCGGGGCCTCCGAGCAAGAGATATCGAATCAGCAAGTTCGCGCGACGTCATCGCGTGGGCGTCGCGGCCGCCGCGTTCGTTCTGATCGCGATCCTCGTGGGAATGGCCGGGACCACCTATGGTCTGCTGCGTGCGCGTCGCGCGGAGACCGAGGTGCGCAAGGAGGCGGCGAAGGCCACGGCCGTGAACGAGTTCCTCCACGGCATGCTCGCTTCGGCGAATCCGAATCAATCCCAGGGCCGCGAGGTCACCGTGCGCGAGCTGCTGACCGCGGCCTCGAAGGAGGTCGGAGAGGGAGAGGGCCCGGAGGCGCTCGGGGTGGAGGCCGCCGTGCGCAACACCATCGGCGCGACGTACCAGGCGCTCGGTCTCTACCAGGATGCCGAGCCGCATCTCGTGAAGGCGCTCGCAGAGCGTCGCGCGCTGCATCCCGGCGACGACATCGAGGTCGCCGAGAGCCTGCACTCCCTCGGCCGCCTGCGCTGGGCGATGAGCGACTATCCCGAAGCGGAACGCCTGATCCAGGAAGGTCTGGATATGGCGAAGCGTCTGCCCGGCGATCACCACGAGTTCGTCGCGTCCTGTCTGGGGGATCTCGCCGTCGTCCTGCAGGCGCAGGGAAACTACGTGCGCGCGGAGCCGATGATCCGGGAATCGCTGGCGTTGAGTCGTGCGGCGCAGCCGGTGAGCGAGGCCGTGGCGGATCATCTGAACAACCTGGCCTGGGCCGTGCACTACCAGGGGCGCACCGCGGAGGCCGAGGACCTGTTCCGCGAGTCGCTCTCGGTGAACCGAAAGCTCTTCGGCGACGAACACCCGCGCACGCTCGTGAGTCAGCTGAATCTCGCGGCGATCCTCGACTACCTGGGCAAGAGCGACGAGGCGGAGTCCACGTACGTCGCCACGTCCGAGGGCCTCGCGAAGGTCCTCGGTCCGGAGCACCCGACCACGCTCAGCAGTCGGCAGAGTCTCGGCGAGCTCTACTTGAAGTCGGGGCGCCCGGAGAGGGCGCGGCCGATCCTGGAGGAGGCGCAGCGCGCCGCCGAGCGGACACTGGGTCCGGATCACAGCCTGGCGATCTCTCTCCTCGCGGATCTCGGCTGGGTGCACCGTGCTCGCGAAGAGTGGGAGGACGCGGATCGCTACTACCGGGAGACCCTGGCGCGAAGAGTGCGTTCGCTCGGCGACGACAACCCGCACACGATCCGATCCCGCTGGCAGCTCGCCCGGATCCTCGTGGATCGCGGCCAGTTCGCGGAAGC
The DNA here is from genome assembly GCA_020427695.1 of Phycisphaerales bacterium. Lineage (GTDB taxonomy): Bacteria > Planctomycetota > Phycisphaerae > Phycisphaerales > SM1A02 > JAGQOG01. Next base: position 1,800 of record JAGQOG010000052.1, on the reverse strand, counting down.
GGAGACGGTCGCGCGGGCCGCACTCGACGCCGGCCGGCGCGTGTTGCCCGACGGGAACGAGAACTTGATCTCGGCCGAACTGTTCCTCGGGCTGGCCCTGCTCGGCCTCGATCGGCCGGCGGACGCCGAGCCGCTCCTGCGGGAATGCCTCGCCGGCCGGGAGGCCACGCTGCCCGAACGCAGCTGGGAGCTCGCGCACGCCCGGAGCGCACTCGGGGCGGCGCTCGCGGACGAAGGCAGGTTCGCGGAGGCGGAGCCGCTCCTCCTCGCGGCCGTGGAGGTGATGCAGGCCGATCCGACGACCCCGCCGGTGCGCGTCCGCAATGCCGTCGCACGGGTCGTGGATCTGTACTCCGAATGGAGCCGGTCCGATTCCGGCCATGGTGTCGACGCCGAGCGCTGGCGGGCCGTCGCGTCGCGATTGAAGTGATCCCCGCGGTGACGTAGGCTCGAAGAGTGCGTCCACCCATCAACGAGCGGAGACATCGAGCATGCCCCGTCTGGTCGCCCCGTCATTCCTGGTTGTGTTCGTGCTTCTCGCCGCCGTGGGCCGTGCCCTCGCGGGCGGGTCCTTCGATGTCTCGTTCGACATCAAGCCCACGTCTTGTCCGAATCCCGTCAACGTGCAGGACGGGGCGCTGCTGCAGCCGGTCCTGCCGACGGCGATTCTCGGCACCGCGGACTTCTCGGTCGGCTCGATCGTTCCCAGCTCGCTCGTGATCGTGGTCCCGGGCGGCGGCGGTTTCTCGGAGACGTTGATCTACCCGATCGGCGGCGGCGGCATCGAGGACGTCGCGACCCCCGTGGTCGATCCCGTCGGGTGTGAATGCACGGACGAGGGGCCGGACGGCTACGACGACCTCACGGTGCACTTCGATCGCGACGAGATCATCGCCGCGCTCGGAGAGGTCTCGGGCGGCCAGTACATCCAGCTCTGCATCCGCGGCTCGCTCGTCGACGGGACGCCGTTCGAAGGATGGGACTGGAGGGTGATCCCGCCGGTGGGGCCGGTCTCGGTGGAGGCGCAGACCTGGGGTCGCGTGAAGTCCTCGCACCGCGACTGACGTCCCTCTCGATCATACGCACCGAAGCGACGCGCGCCGGGCCCCGTACGGAGCCCGGCGCGTTCGTCGAGGGCCGGATCGGTGAATCGTCCCCCTAGCGGACGATCACCATCTTCCGGGTCTCCGAGAAGTCCTCGCCCTGAACTCGCAGGAAGTAGACGCCGGCGTTCACGTTGCGCGCGTCGAACGCGAGCTGCCGGGTTTCGCCGGGAACCATCCGACCGTCCATCACGCTCGCCACGTGCCGGCCGGCGACGTCCACGACGTCGGCGCGGACGGTCTGACCGCGATCGACCTGAAGCGAGAAGCGCCCGTCGCGAGCGATCGGCTGCGGCCACGGGCCGCCCAGGCGGAAGGAGCCGGCCGGTCCGACGACCGGCGCGTCGGTGGGACTGAAGCAGCCGCCGCCCGAGTTCGTCGTGCGCTTCATCAGCCCGCCCTCGCCGGCGATCGTCCAGGTCGCGTTCAGCGTCATGTCGACCGCGAAGAGATCGGCCGTCGTCTGCGTGTTGATGTTGCACCAGGTCGTGCCGGCGTTCGTGCTGCGGATCAGGGTGCCGTTCGACCCGGAAGCGAGAACCCAGTTTCCGTTCTGCCCGCTCGAGTCGATGTCCCAGATCGTTTCGCTCGTCGGCAGCGAGATCGACGCCCAGGTATCCCCGGAATCGGTGCTCTTCAGCATCGTGCCGCCCTCGCCGCCCACGAGAATGCCGCCGGCCACGTCCTTGTACGCGTA
>JAGQOG010000531.1 GCA_020427695.1 Phycisphaerales bacterium | reverse complement strand
TGCGCCGGCGCGATCGAGGTCTGGACAATCGAGCGTGCGCCCGCCGCGGATACCTGATAACTGATCCCCAATCCCTGATCCCCGATCCCCGATCCTCCTCACCCCATCGCGCTCTTCCGCAATCTCGTGATCGCTTCGGCGATCGCGGCGACCGCGCGATCGATCTCGGCGGCGGTGGTCTCGCGTGAGAGGCTCAGGCGGATCGATCCGTGGGCCACTTCGGCGGGCACGCCCATGGCCAGGAGCACGGGCGACGGATCGAGGGAGCCCGAGGAGCACGCGGCGCCGGCGGACGCACACACGCCGCGCTCGGACAGGAGCAGCAGGATGGCCTCCGCCTCGAGGCGAGGAAAGGCGATGTTGGTCGTGTTCCAGATGCGTGGCGAACCCGCACCGTTCACGATCGCCCCCTCGACTGCTTGGAGCACGCCCTGCTCGAGTCGTTCGCGCAAGGCCGCGAGCCGGAGCCGATCGTCCGTCTCCAGCCACCGCCGCGCCGCTTCCGCCGCAACGCCCATCCCCACGATGCCAGGGACGTTCTCCGTACCGCCCCGCAGCTCGCGCTCCTGCGGTCCGCCGACGATCTGGCGCGTCACACGGACACCGCGTCGCACGACCAGACCCCCCGCTCCCTTCGGACCGTGGAACTTGTGCCCGGAGAAGCTGATCAGGTCGATCGGTCGCCCGGCGACATCGGTCGGCATCTTTCCCACCCATTGCACCGCGTCCGTGTGGAATCGCACGCCGTGCTCTCGACAGAGCACGCCAATCTCGTCGATCGGCTGGACGAGGCCCGTTTCGTTGTTGGCCCACATCACCGACACGACGGCAACGTCGCCCGACCGCTCCGTCAGAAGCGTGCCCAACGCCTCGAGATCGACCAGTCCGTCGGAGTCGTGCCGGAGCCAGTGCACCTCGACGTGTCCCCGTTCCGACAGCGCTTCGGCCAACTCGCGCACCGCACTGTGCTCGAGCCTGCTCGTAACGAGCAGGCGACGCGTCGGCTGCGCCTGGAGACTTCCGACAAGCGCCAGGTTGGCGGCTTCGGTGCCTCCGGCCGTGAACACCACTTCCCGGTCCGCACAGCCGAGCAGGCGACTCACGTGGACTCGTGCCAACTCCACCTGTTGCCGCGCCGCCTGGCCGGGACGGTGCACGCTCGAAGGGTTGTGCCAGTGCACTTCGAGCGCGTCTCGGACCGCATCGATCACCTCGGGCAACGGCCGGGTCGTCGCGTTGTTGTCGAGATAGACGGCGGATCTTGTTCCGGACACGTTCGGTTCGCGGGGCTCGCTCGACATCACGCCGGGAGGGCCGCCGGCACGGGCGCCGACCGGGGCGCCGATCGGAGTGCCGATCGGGGCGCCGATGGCGCCACTGGAGAGGGCGCCAGCCGCCGCGGCGCCGGCTACCGAGTCCGGACGACCGACCTGCCCCGCCAGCCGTTCGATCTCCTTGGCCGTGCGCAGCGCGTTGATCCGTCCCTGCTTCTCGCTCACAAAGAGCATCGCGACGAAGCCACCCGCGAAGAAGATGCTCGCCGAGCCGACCACCACGTCGAAGCGGCCCGGATAGACCGTCTCCATGAGCGTGATCCAGCCGAGACCGACCATCGCCGCCAACTTGTGGGCAATGCCGTAGAAGCCGAAGAACTCGGCCGACTTCTGCGGTGGGCTGAAGAGTCCGACCATGGCCCGGCTCGCCGTCCCGAGGGCGCCGATGCCCAATCCCACGAGGTTCCCCACGACCCAGAACACCCACTCCTTCGATGCCGCGGCCACGAGGAGCATGACGACGGTCCAAAAGGCGAGGGCCACCAGGATCGTGGTGCGGGTTCCGATGCGGTCCTGGTAGCGCCCGGTGATCGCCGCGCCGACGACGGCGGTCACCGTCATCTGCATGATGAAGAGGCCCATCTTCAGGTTGGTGAACCCGAAGAGCTCCTTGGTGATGGTCCCGGCGAACCAGTAGATGATCTGCATGCCGGCGAAGAAGAAGGTCATGATCGCCAGGTAGCGGAAGAGCTGGCGATAGCGCCGAAGCTGGCGGGCCGTCTCGCCCATCCGATGGAAGCCGATCGTCCAGAGCGTCTGGCCCGGCGGCATCGGTTCGTGGTACTTGCGCTCGGGCACCCACAGGAAGATCGGGATGCCGGCGGCGAGGAAGAACACGCCGGCCCAGACCGCGGTCAGCCTGTATCCCGCCGGGCCGTGAAAGACGAGCGTGATCAGCACGGCCACCGTCAGCGACAGCAGGGCGCCGATGTAGGCGAGCGTCCACGAGAACGCGGACACCTTCCCCATGTCGCGATGACGGCAAAGCTCGGGAAGGAATGCGGAAAGCAGGTTCTCGCCAGCGCCGTAGAAGAGGTAGGCCAGGATGAAGAGCACGGCGCCAAGTGCCGCTTCGCCCGGCGCGATCAGACCCAACGACATGGTGAAGAGGACGGCGCCGACGAAGGTGACGAACAGCACCCGCTTCTTGACCCCGCTGAAGTCGGCCACGGCGCCGAGCAGCGGCCCGACCACGACGAGCACGACCTGGGTGATGATGCCGCAGATCGCCCAGAGCCGACGGCCGGCGGAACCGCCGCCCGGCACCACGTCGCTCACGAAGTACACCTGGAACATGACCGTCAGGATCACGATCGTGAACGACTGGTTGGCGAAGTCGAAGAGCGACCAGCCGATCACGGGCCGGGTGAGCCACGGCCGCGACGTGACGTAGCGGCGCATCCAGTCGGGCGCCCAGGACGGGAACGTCGTGGCGGCGTCGGCACGCCGTGGTGCCGGGACCGGCGAGACGCCCGGGAGCGCAGGCGTGAGCGCGCCCGGGGACGCATCGGACGACCCAACCGGAGGAACGGACGCCGGCTGACGTGAGGTGTCGCTGTTGGTCCCGAAGGTCATGGCAGCACGGGGGCCATGGTGAACCGGTCGCAGCGGTGCTGCAAATCGCGGGCGTCGGATTCCCGAGTGAAAAAGGCCCGCGGCGAAGCGCCGCGGGCCTTCGAACTCATGCGGATGAGAGGAATCGAACCTCCACGGGGTGTTATCCCCACAAGAACCTGAATCTTGCGCGTCTGCCAGTTCCGCCACATCCGCTGCGGGGAAGCGCGAATGGTAGCCGCTTCCGACCGAGGATCAACCGATCCGCCGAGTCGGCCCCGCTCCTGCCGCGTCAACGCCGCCCCGCCCCGATCGCGACGCTACTGACGAACGCGACGCTGGGCGCGTGCTCCGGCGATCGAGTGAGGTCACCGCGAGAACTGCGACAGGCAGGCGACAGGCAGGCGACAGGCGGGCGGCGAACGGGCGGCGGGGCTCTCCTCGTCCCCGCCCCCGCCGCTGCGCGGCTCCGGACGCCGACGCCGACGCTGGCTCCGACCGACGATCCCGAGCGCTGCCCGGCGGTACGACGAGCCCACCGCTCGGCCGTACCGTCGATCGGGCGGTTCACCCGGCACCTGGTCTGCCGAATCGACCCCGGGCCGCGAACCCCGCGTTCAGTCGTCCACGTTGGCGCCCGGCGCACTCCTCCCGGGCAGCGGGGCATTCGGCGTCTGCAAATGCTTCTGAAGCACCTGCTGCCGGATCTCCTCGAAGAGGTCCTTGTTGTCGCGAAGGAACTGCTTGGAGTTCTCCCGCCCCTGACCGAGCCGGATGTCCTTGTAGCTGAACCAGGCACCGGACTTGTCCACCACGCCGTCCGCCACGGCGAGGTCCAGAAGATCGCCGCTGACGCTGATTCCCTCGTCGAACATGATGTCGAACTCCGACTCCCGGAACGGCGGAGCGATCTTGTTCTTCACCACCTTCGCGCGAACGCGGTTTCCGATCGAGCGATCGCCGTCCTTCAGCGAGCCGATCCGACGGATGTCGATCCGGACCGATGCGTAGAACTTCAGCGCCCGACCGCCGGTGGTCGTCTCCGGCGATCCGAACATGACACCGATCTTCTCGCGCAGCTGATTGATGAAGATGACGATGCAGTCGCTCTTGGCGATGGCGCCGGTGAGCTTGCGAAGCGCCTGACTCATGAGTCGCGCCTGAAGGCCGACGTGGCTGTCGCCCATCTCGCCCTCGATTTCCGCCCGCGGAATCAGGGCCGCAACCGAGTCGATCACGATCACGTCAACGGCGTTCGATCGGACGAGCATCTCGCAGATCTCAAGCGCCTGTTCGCCGGTGTCCGGCTGGGAAACCAGGATCTCGTCGAGATTCACGCCGAGACGCTTTGCCCACGAGGGATCGAGCGCATGTTCCGCATCGATGAAGGCCGCCATGCCGCCCACCTTCTGGGCGTTCGCGATAACGGTGAGCGCGAGCGTCGTCTTTCCAGACGACTCGGGGCCGAAGATCTCCACCACCCGACCCTTGGGCAGTCCGCGGCCGCCCAACGCCAGATCG
>JAGQOG010000530.1 GCA_020427695.1 Phycisphaerales bacterium | reverse complement strand
TCGGTTCCCCCCGGGCCGCCGAAGGAACGGAGGAACTTCCCTTCGCTGTCGAAGAGCTGCACGCGGTCGTTGCCGGTGTCGGCCACGCAGATCCCCGTCGCGTCGACCGCGACGCCGGTCGGGTTGTTGAACTGTCCCGGCTCGCGGCCACGCGATCCGAAGCCGCCGAGGAGGCCGCCGTCGGGATCGAAGATCTGCACCCGATCGTTTCCGGCGTCCGCGACGAGTATCCGACCATTCAAGCCCACCGCGATGCCACGGGGATACCGAAACGCGCCCGGCGCCGCCCCGAGTTCCCCGAACGCGCCGCTCGGCACGGGCTTGCCATTCTCGAGCCGGTAGCGCACCACCCGATTGCGATCGGTGTCGACGACCAGGATGGTCCCGTCCGATGCAATCGCGACATCCGACGGATCCCGCAGGTCGTCGATGTCGCCGGTCCAGGCGCCGAACCGAAACGGCGTCGCGTCCGGCGGGCTGGCCATGGCGGCGAGCGTCGCGTCGGCGTGCCGGCAAGCGGACGCGACGAGTACCAGGGCGAGCATTTGAAGGATGTTCATGCGCGGTCCACGTTCAGCGCGATCGGATGGGAACGACCGCCGACCTGAGCGTAGGTGATCCCGGGATGCCGAGGCAATCGTGTCGGGGAACGGGCTGCGCGGCGCTGGTATGCTCGCACCGTGTCCAGCCACGACCGACCACCGACGAGCACCGTGCACGGCACGGGCGAACATCATGGCCGTTCGCGCCTCGCGTTGGCCGTGGCCTGCGTGTGCGGGACGATCCTGCTCTTCGTTCTGGCCGCCGGGAAGCTGCACGGCACCGGCGCGGTCGGCCATGCGCACGAGCACCTTCCGACCCTCTGGGGGGTGGGCATCCTGCCGTTCGTTCTGCTCCTCGGCGCGATCGCGATCCTGCCCCTGGTGCCGCGGTTGGCGATGTGGTGGCACCGCAACCTGAACAAGCTGGCCGTCGCCCTGTTCCTGGCCGTCCTCACCGTCGGCTACCTGTATGCGACCGAAGGCGTGGACGCGGCGTCGTTGGCGATCGACCATGGCGTGGTCTGGGAATTCGTGCCGTTCATCCTGCTCCTGTTCTCGCTCTACGTCATCGCCGGCGGGATCCTGGTCACCGGCGATCTCCCCGCCCATCCGTGGACGAACACCGCGATCCTTGGCGTGGGAGCCCTCATCGCCAGCGTGGTGGGCACCACGGGCGCCAGCATGCTTCTGATCCGTCCGCTCCTTCAGACCAACTCGGAGCGGCGCCGGGTCGCCCACACGGTGATCTTCTTCATCTTCATCGTCAGCAACGCCGGCGGGTGCCTCCTTCCGGTCGGCGATCCGCCGCTCTTTCTGGGCTACCTGCACGGCGTGCCCTTTCTCTGGACGACCTCCCTCTGGCCGGAGTGGGCGATGGTGTGCGCCGCTCTGCTGGCGCTGCACCATGTTCTCGACGAGTGGATGTGGCGCAAGGAGCGCCCCGCGGACCTTCAGCGCGACGAGTCCGTTCGCATCCCGATCCGGGTCGAGGGAACCATCAATCTGCTCTGGCTGGGACTCGCCGTCACCGCGGTGGCGGTTGTCAACCCGCACCGCACCCTCCTGGGAACGGACTGGCATCCCTGGCCGTTCATCCGGGAAGGGCTGCTGGTCCTCTTCAGCGTGCTCTCGCTGGCCACCACGCCGCGCGGGCTTCGAACGCGGAACCGGTTCAGCTACGGTGCGATTCTCGAGGTGGCGGCGCTGTTCGGCGGCATCTTCGTCACGATGCAGGTGCCGCTGATGGTCCTCCTGGCCAAGGGCGGCGAGTTGGGCATCCACTCCCCCGCCCAGTTCTTCTGGATCACGGGCATGCTCTCGAGCGTGCTCGACAACGCGCCGACCTACGAGGTGTTCTTCCAGACCGCCTCGACGATCAGCGATCCGTCCATGGCGGGTGTCGTGCACATCGACCGGGGCGTGATCGATCCCGCGCTGCTGCGAGCGGTCAGCCTGGGGGCGGTCTTCATGGGGGCGAACACGTACATCGGGAACGGTCCGAACTTCATGGTCAAGAGCATCGCGGAACAGGCCGGTGTGCGCATGCCCACGTTCTTCGGGTACATGCTCTGGAGCGGAGCGGTCCTGATCCCGCTCTTCATCCTGATCACGATCATCTTCATGCACTGAGTGCGCAGCGAGCAGCTCCATGCCGATCAAGCGAATACTCGTGACGCTGGGCGGAACACCCTTCCTCGACTCGGAGATCGCCACCGCGGTCGCGCTCGGCCGCGCGCATGGGGCCGCACTGACCGGCATGGCACTGATCGACCCGCAGAAGCTCGCGGCAGTGGGGCCGGTGCCGCTCGGCGGCGGGGCCGCGGCGGCCGAACTGGCCGCCCATCGCGGACAAGAGGCGGTCATCCGCATGCATGTCGCCGCCAGCACCTTCGAGCGGTCGTGCAAGGACGCGGGGGTGCCCTGCGTGCTCGACTTCGAGGAGGGAAGCTCGATCGAGCGCCTTGAGATGCAATGGCGAACCCACGACCTGGTGGTCGCCGGCTTGCGCGGCGTGTTCGAGTACGGCCTGGTGCACGATGCCCAGGACATGGTGCTCCAGATCGTCGAGGCGGGGATCCGGCCGATCCTCGCGGTGGCGCTCGAACCGCGGCGGGTGGAGCGCGTGATGATCGCCAGCAGCGGCGCCCACGTGTCGTCGGCGGCGATGAAGCAGTTCGCGACGATGGCTCCGTATCCCGACGCCGAGATCGACCTGGTCCGGTTCGAGGACGGCGGACGACCGAACGCGGTGCCGCTCGATCAGGAACGCTCCTACCTGGAGGCGCACGGCTACCGCGTGCACGTCCACACCTTCCCTGGCCCCGCGGAGTCGGCGCTGCTGACCACGGCCGCGGAGCTCAAGGCGGACCTCATCGTCATGGGCGCCACGCACCGTCGCCGCCTCACCCGGCACCTCCTGGGCGACACGGTGCTGGAAGCGCTGACCGCCTCGGGGGTGCCGTTGTTTTTGTCGCAGTGATGCGGAACGCGGTGGCATCGAGGCATCGAGGCATCGAGGCATCGAGGCATCGAGGCATCGAGGGTTCCGCGATCGGTCCCGTTGCACCGAGAGAGGTGTGCCACTGATTGCCCCGGTGTGGGGGCAGTCAGTGCGCAGCGTTCGCATCGAGGCAATGGGGCATCACGGTTCCAACAGCTTGACCCCCAAGAGACCGGCCTCGATCAACCTCCGCCCGCGGCGGGCGCGTCCGGCCCCTTCTCCTTCATGGAGGCGTAGATGACCGACTGCACGGCCACCGAGCCGCCGAGCTGGAGGCCGGCTTGTTCGCTGGCTTGGCGGAGCGTGCGGAAGTCGCCACGGTCGAGCTTCCGCTCGAAGTCCGCGAGCGCGTTTTCGGCCGAGAGCATGATCGACGCGACGACGGCCCATTCGTGACGCGTGTCCGGCCAGTAGCCGGAGCTGCGGGCCGCCTCGACGGGGATGCTCAGGCGCCAGCCGTCGCCGGTCTCGACCATGGTGAGCACGCCGCCGAAGGCGGGCTCCCCATCGACCAGGAGCGCCGCCGTGCCGTCGCCCAGGTCCTCCGCGACCAGGCGATCGCGCTGCTCCTCCAGAAACGAGAACGGGTCGGCCAGGAAGCGCGCAAACGCCGCCCCGAAGCCGCGGGCTCGGGCACCGCTCTTGGCGAGCTCGAGCTCCTTCTGCACTTCGCTGGGGTACCGCGCCTGGAGCTTCTGCGTCACCCGCCAGAGCTGGGCCAGCATGTCGCCGGTCTTGTCGCGCACGTTCTCGATGGCGCTCGCTTCCGTCACGCCATCGTCGTAGACGATGTCGCGGGCCTCGATGTGGATCATGGTCGGAAGCAGCTCGGGACGACCGTCGGCGAGCATCGCCTGAACCGCGTCGATTGCCTGCTGCGGGGTGCTCGTGTCGTACGCGGGCTTCGAACACCCCGCCGCGATTGCGGCGAGGAAGGCGGCGGCGAGCCCCGTCGATGCGGTCCGGAATGCACCCATGCCGGGATCGTAGCGGTCGCCCGCGCGACGCGGCCGGTGCGGCTACCATCCCATCGTGCTGACCGTGACCGTCAACGGCGTCGAACACGCGCTCGATTCCCCCTGCACCGTCGAGGAGCTGGTTCGGCGACTCGACCTTGCCCGCGGAGCCTACGCCGTCGAAGTCAATCGCCGCCTGGTGCCGCGCCGCGACCATCCGGGACACCGGATCGCCGACCACGACGTCGTGGAGG
>JAGQOG010000529.1 GCA_020427695.1 Phycisphaerales bacterium | reverse complement strand
CCGATCGGAGCCGCCCGCTCGCCGAGCGCAACCAGGCGCGGAAGGCGCTCGGGGAGATCAACGCGGTCCTGGTCTTCTCGCCCCGCATCCTTCCCGGTGACGCGTTCTCAGAGGTGTATGTCGTGCAGTCCGGCGATTCGCTGGTACGAATCGCCCAGGAGCGGCACCTGGAGACGGATTGGCGATTCCTCAAGCGCATCAACGGCATCGCAGACGAACGGCGCCTGCGCGAAGGGCAACGGCTCAAGCTGGTGGTGGGTACGTTCCACGCGGTGATCAGCAAGGCCGAGTATCGAATGGACGTCTATCTCGGCGAGGGGCGCGAGCGGGTGATGGTCGCCAGCTTCCCCGTCGGGCTCGGCGAGTACAACTCGACGCCCACGGGCGCGTTCAAGGTGCGGCCCCGGAGCAAGCTGGTCAACCCGCAGTGGGTGAATCCCCGCACGGGACAGGCGTTCTCCGCCGAGGATCCCAAGAACCCGATCGGCGAGCGGTGGATCGGATTGATCGGAACCGAGCCGTCGAACAAGGACATCGAAGGCTACGGCATCCACGGAACGATCGATCCGGGCTCGATCGGCCAGCAGGCATCGATGGGTTGCGTCCGCATGAACGCGGCCGATGTCGAAGTCGTGTACGAGCTCCTCACGGAGCCCGACAGCACCATCGAGATCATTCCGTAGGGCCGACAACGGCGGATGCCGCGGGCATGATCGAGCACGCCGTCCAGCGGAGCGGATCCGTGCCGCATGGCGCCCGGGCGATCCGTGCCACTCCTTCCTACCATCTGCCCATGTCCAAGCCGCGTCCGACGATCGGCATCACCATGGGGGATCCTCTCGGGATCGGCCCCGAAGTGGTGGTCCGGACGCTCGCCGACCCGCGGTACGCCCGGACCGCCCGCATCGTCATCTACGGACAGAACCAGGTCCTCGCCTGGAACGCGGAGCGGCTGCGCATGGAGCCCGACTGGTATCGGGTTGCGCACGATTCCGACCGGGCGTCGCAGCCCATCGTGACCGACACCGTCGTGCTCGATTTTCCGGAGTTCGAGTTTGCCTTGGGCGCCCTGCCGGGTCCGTCTCGTTCCGGCGGACTCGTCTCCAAGGCCTGCGTGGAGGAGGCGATCGCCGACGCGCTGCGCCCGGTGGGGGATCCCCGGCGGCTCGACGCGATCGTCACCGGACCGATCAGCAAGGAGTCGTGGGCCATGGCGGGCTTTCGTTGGCCCGGCCACACCGAACTCCTGGCCCACCGCACGAAGGCCAAGCGGTGCGTGATGGGCTTCGTGTCGCCGCGCCTGCGGGTCACGCTCGCCACCGCCCACCTGCCCTTGATGGACGTTCGGAACGTGCTCACCATCGGGCGGGTGTTCGACCCGATCGACCTGGGGCACGAGTTGTGTCGCGACCTCGGCATTGCCGAGCCCCGCATCGCCGTCTGCGGCCTCAATCCGCACGCGGGAGAGCACGGCCTTTTCGGCGACGAGGAGGAGCGCGTGATCCGTCCCGCCATCGACGTGGCCCGTCGCGGCGGCATCGATGTGCACGGGCCGTTCCCCGGCGACACGATCTTCATCGACGCCGCGGCCGGCAAGTGGGACCTCGTCGTCGCCATGTACCACGACCAGGGGCTTATTCCGGTCAAGCTGCTCGGCTGGGACAAGGCGGTGAACGTGACGATCGGCTTGCCCATCGTGCGCACCAGTCCCGATCACGGCACCGCCTTCAACATCGCCGGTCAGTCGAAGGCGAGCGAGGGATCGATGAAGGCGGCGCTCGATCTGGCGATCGACATGGCGAGAACGGGCGCCGGGCGATTGGCGGATGCGGGGTGACCGGATCGGGGCATCGAGGCATCAAGGCATCGAGGCATCAAGGGTCTCGGAAGGGGTGCCACGGCCATCTTGGCCGTGACGAACGTGCAGCACCTCCCTGCACGGCCTGGACGGCCGTGGCACCCTCGCGACGCGCATGTCGGGTGCCACGGCCATCTTGGCCGTGTGGCATGCGGCGACACAGCGCACTGATCGTTTGACCACGGACAGTTGTTGTGACCCATGACGCCCACGGGTCGACGTTCGCGCAGCGAGGTCGGCCCGCGAAGATCCGGCGGGCCACCGCCCGCCGTCCTCAGCGTCAGCCGGCGGCCCTCCTACGGCCTCACCAGCCGCATGGCGCCGTCGCTGGTCACGATCGTCACGCCCTCGGCATCGACGGAGAATCGCTGGCTGTGTCCGAGCCACTTGAGGAACGACGTCTCGAACGCCTGGAGGTCGGGCGGGCCGGCCATGCGCGTCGATCCCACGGCGCCGACCTCGAGCGTGCCCGTCGGGGTCGCTGTGTATGCGCCGAAGAACCGGTTCACGCCACTGAATCCCCGGAGCTTGCCCACGCCGGAGAGCTCCTCGTCCTCGAACACCACCGAGATCGGGTTCGGCGTCTGCGGCACCGCTGGTCCGCCGTCGAGGACCGATACGTACCACTCGCCGCGCAGCACGGTCGGATCGACCTGGTTGCCGTCTCCGGCCTTCTGGCCGTTGGAGGCGCACGCACCGAGCAGCGCGGCGCCGAGGAGGAGAACGGCCGATCGTCGAAGCGGTTTCATCGAGGCGGCTCCCAGGTCGGGTGCGGGAAGCGGAACGGGCGGACGAGCAGGCGGGCCCGCCGTGCGGCGGTCAGGTGATCTTCGTGTGGATGTTCGTCGGATCGATGAGCCAGAGCCAGTTGTCCATCAGGAACTCCAGCCGGATGGCCAGGAGGGCGATGCGGCCCATCACCGTGTAGCCGAAGCCGGCGCCGAAGGTGATCATCAGCACCCAGATTCCGCCCCGCGCCACGCCGCCCACGAATCCCTTGTGCTCGAACGAGAAGAAGAAGTACACCAGGCAGGCAAGCACCGCGCCGACCAGCACGATGTTGTTGAACGAGGGCCAGAATTGGAATCCGGCCGTCTGGTCGACAACGGCAAGCGGCAGGATGCTGTTGCGGATTTGGGCCAGGAAGTCCGTGTGGAGAAAGGCGACGAGCCGAAGGCCCGCGGTCGTGCCGATGATGAACGCCAGCGGCCAGCGGGCGATCCAGGCGCCCTTGGGCGAGAGCCGCCACAGGAGCATGATGCTGAGGACAAGCGGAACCGTGTAGGCCCATTCCGGCTCGCCCGTGACGTCGGGAATCGCCCAGCGGACGGAGTCCGGGCTGAGCTTCGCCATCATGTTCGGCATGATGACGTCCCAGAAGCCGACCACCATCCAGTAGGCCGCGGACACGCCGACCACGCACGCCTCGGCGATCTTGTAGAACGGATTGTCGCGGTAGAGGAACGAGAAGATCGCCAGCGTGAAGAACGCCGCGACCCACAGGCCGATCGTGCGCGGCACGCTGAGCCGAAGGTCGGTGCGGGAGGGATCCGCCTTCATGCCCTCCCAGTACGCGCGCGGTGTGACGGGACTCTCCGCCGTCCATCCGAGCTCCGTGGAACCGGGGACGGGAGTGAGCGATCGCGCGGCGGCGTCGGCCGCGGGGAGCCACTGCGTGGTCGGCTTCTCGTCGGCATCCGCCCCGATGGGCGGCGGCACCTCGACCTGAACGAAGCGCTTCTGTTCCGTCTGGACGTACTCGCGCCCGACCCCCGAGACCACGCCCTTCGCGACCAGCATCGCCAGCCCGACCAGCATCACCACCAGCCAAACGGTCGTTTCCCTCTTCATCGCGAGGTCCCCCGTCGGCGCTGCAGGAAGAAGAGGGTGTTCCCGGCGATGATGAGCAGGATCATCAGGATGTGGGCCACGAGCTGCGGTCCCATTCGCCGCAGGCCTTCGAGGTACTTCGGATCGGGGTGGGGTCCGCCGTAGCGATCGTTGACGAGCTTCTCGTACTCCGCGGCGCCCTTGATGGCACCGAGGAGACCCGGGAGCTGCTGGGGGATGTAGGGGTAGAGCAGCGGAGCCTGCACGCCGGTGCAGCCGGCGACGATCCTGATCTTGTCGGGGTAGGGCGTGACGGCGTACTGCACCCACTCCTTGGTGCCCGGATAGCCGGCGCTCACGTTCACGATCAGGTCCATCGCCTGAATGTTCCGGATGCCGTCCATCATCGGGATCTTCTCGACCGGCGTGCCCTTGATGTCGGCGGGGTAGAGTTGGGCGAGGTCGGTGACGATGACCTTGATCACGCCCTCGTTGCCGCTCTTGAATCCGAGGTTGACGTAGTCGCGGCCGTACTCGTACGACGGGAAGTCGGGCAGGATCACCTTCTCGATGTTCGCCTGGATGAGTTGCGGTCCGACCGGCCACAGGGCCAGGAAGTACATCTTGTGCTTCTTCTCGGCGCATTGCCGCACGAAGGCGGTGGCCATCGGCCCGAGCTCGCCCTCGCTGGCGGGATCGAAGTCGAACGCCAACAGAATCCGCGAACCGTCCGGCAGGTCGTCAATCGCGTCGAAGGTCGCCTTCGCGAGGGCGCTGGGCGTCTCGGGGAACGTCTTGCCGGTCTTGCCGATCACGTAGATCGGCACGGCCACCGCCAGGAACATCAGGAGGAAGATCCATCGGCGGTCGAGATTGTTGAGTTTCTCAATCATGGAGCAGTCGCTCTGGCGCCGCGCCGGAGGCGCGGTGCGGTTGCGGGTTTGATCAGTCCGAGCCGAGGTACGAGCGGTCGACGCCGAGCAGCACCTTGAGCGAGGTGGAGGCGATGCCGAGGGCGACGCCGATCATGATGGCGCGGGTGCCGGCGGTGTTGGGCACCTGCATGATCCAGACGGTGAGGTTCTCGAGCTTGAGCCCGCTCAGCGATTCGGGGAGCCACTGGGTCAGAAACACGCCGGCGAACGTCCGGCCGAGGAGAACGATGAACGCGGTCCCCAGCAGGAGGGTCGCCTCGATGTTCTTGGCCCGAAAGGCCCGGAATGCCGCGGACGCCACGTAGAACGCCAACAGCGAGAACATGGTCGCCGTCAACGGCTTGAACGCGTACTCGTACAGCCACCAGAACGCGGTGCCGCTGCTGTTGTAGCTGCCGGACCAGGCGAAGTCGGGATTGTTGTCCGACGGATGCACCCCGATCTTGGCCAGTCCAACCGTGAGCGTGACGACGAACGCGGCCACGGTGACCGCGGAGTACGCCCACCCGGCCTGGCGGTTCGACACCTTGCGCAGATGGAGCTTGAGGAGGTTCCCGCCTCCCAGGACGAAGGCGCTCGCCGCCAGCACATCGAACCAGATGGTGGCCTTCTCGCCCCACGACTCCCACGCGGGGATGAAGTAGGCCACGATGAGGAGGATGCCGCTGACCGCGGTGATCCACAGGGGTATGAGTCGTTTCATGGTGCCTCAGGTCAGCATCGTGTTCTTGAGGTACGACAGGATGCCTTCGAGCATCTCGCTCCCGGTGATCGAGGCCGCGGTGGCGATCAGGCAGCCCACGACCATCAGGCCGGCGACGATCAGCTTGCCGACGTCCTGGCCCTTCAGGCTGCCGAGCTGATCCGGCTCGCCCGAGAGGTAGGCGCTGGCGGCGAAGAACTCCTCGCCGATCAGCGTGTAGTCGCACGCGGCGACGAAGAACGGAAGCTGGGCGGGTTGGGCCGTGCCCGCGATCTGGATGGCGCCCACGGAGTTGCCCGTCTCGGCAAGGATCAGGCTCTCCGCGAAGAAGGCGCCCATGTAGAAGCACGCGGCGGGCTTCTCGCGGACCATCATGCCGGACAGGTAGGCGACGAACCCGAACTGTTCGTCGGTGACGTAGTAGACGAGATCGGGGTTGAACGCATCGGGGCGTCCCGCCTGGAGATACGCCGCATGCATGGTCTCGCGGGCGGCAGTCATCACGAGCGAACGGCTGGTCGGAACCTCGACCTGGGCGTCGTACTCCGCCGCGGTCTTGCCCACGCGCGAGAGCACCGTGATGCCGGCCAGGGTCTGGATCTCGTTCATGTCCTGCGTGCCGGGAATGAACAGCACGGGCCGTCCCATTTCGGTGGCGCGTCCGACCGCCTCGTCCACCGCCGCGAGTCCCGCGATCTTGCGGATCTTGAGCGGCATCCCGCGGCGGGCGGCGGCGATGAAGGTGAGCACGGCGCCGCAGAGGACGACGGTGATAATGGCCAGCCAGAGGCGGCCGCCGTCGAAGGGCTGGCGGGACGGGGTCACCGCAACCGTCGTTTCGGCGGGGATCGATCGCGTGCCGTCGGACGCGATCGCGACCACCTGGAATCGATAGCCGCCCGGAAAGTCGTCGCTCAACCGGTCGACCACGACCGAGGTCTGGCTGCCCAGGGCCACCGCGACGGGTGTCCACCGGGGTTCGCCCGCCGTGGCTTCCTGCTCCGAAAGCAGCGTGGCGGCCGCCGCTTGGGCGGCCTCGCGCGCCTGCAACTGGACATCTTCCGGCGCCACGCCTTCGGCGCTCAGCCGCTCGCGCACGGCGGCAGCCGCGTCGGACGCCGCGGCGACCCTGGCATCGCGATTGGCCTGCTTCACTTCGGCGGCATCCATCAGCCGCAGGATCTGGAAGGACTCGACGGGTGTCGTCGGCGACGTCCAGGAGACGACGACCGCGCCGCCGACGTCCCAGGGCCTGTCCTTGGCGACCACGTTGGTCGGCGGGGCGGGCCCGTCCGCCCAGCCGGCGCTCGCCGCCATGCCGATCGCCGCAATCGCGAGCGCGGCGAGCAGGAGCCGTTGTCGTCGAGCCATCCGAACTCCTTCCCAAGGAACGCCGCCGAGCGGCGGCTTGATGCGAACGTGGTCGATGTCCACGCCCTTGATGTGCATGCGGCGCCGTGCCCCACGCGCCGACGAGGCCGGTCAGCTTCCTTCGATGAGCTCCACGTTGGCCCGGGGGACGACAACACTCTCGCCGGAATCGAGCTTCACCTCAAGCACGCGTGCCTTTGAGCCCGATCCAAGCACGTGGGGCTGTTCCGGGAGCGATGCCACCGCGCCGATCAGGCCGAAGTGCGGGTCGCGAATGATCCTGACCGGCGTGCCGATCTCGAGCACGCCCGCGGCGATGGTGGGCGGCGCCTCCTTCGCATCGCTTCCGGACGCGAGGGGAATGATGAGCTCCGGCCGCATGACCCCCGCGCGGATCTGCGTGGCGCCATTCACCGAAGCCTCGTGCCCCTCGTGGTGTCGCAGGAGCTGGAAGGTCCGCTCGGCCATCGAGATGTCGCCGAAGCCCTCGGTGATGATCACGGTGAGCCCCACCTTCTCGCTGCCCGTGATGGCCACCCCGAGGTCGTAGCCCAGGAAGTCGCGCAGGTCCTGGTCGTCGATCCCGCCGCCGATCACCGCGGCGACGCCGATCTCGCGGGCCCGCCGGATCGCCGGCGCCGTCAGGCGACCGCCACCCACGACGATCTCGCCGCGCATCGAGTCCTTCATGTGATCGGCCACCAGCTTCTCCGCGGGGTCCGCGACCGCCATGCGGATCCGTCCGTGCGCCTCGCCGCCGATCCCGAAGATTCCCTGCACCAGCGCCACGTCGTTCTGGACCACCACGCCCTCGCCGGGAAGCTCCTCGATGACCGTGCCCGAGATGTACGCCTCGACCTGAACGGGCAGGGGCTCGCCTCGCACCATCAACTGGCCCGTCACCTCGGAGATGACCTCGATCGAGCCGTGCGCGGGCGACTGCAGCTCGGTCTTGAACATCCCGAAGATGCCCCTGCTGCGTGCGATCACCTGGCCTTCCGCGACCTGGTCGCCGACCTTGACCAGCATCAGTTCCGGCACCTCCGCCGGCGGGACGGCGAGCTTCTTCGCCACGTTCACCGGCGTGACGTCGCCGGGCATGAACGTGCGCGCCACCACGTCCCGAGCGTTGACGTGGTCGCCCGACTTGGCCAGCACATCCCCCGCGATCGGCAGCAACCGCCGAACGCGGAGCGTGGTGCGACCTGTCACTTTGAGACCGGGAGTGAAGGCTTTAGCCATGTCCGAAGACCTGGACCGATTGGGCCCACTTTTCGACCGCCGCCCGACAGGCTTGGCGATCCTCGGGAAGAAGAAGCGGACGGCCGCGGCCATCCAGGATCAGGCCGACGGTGCCGCCGCGCACGGTGCGCTCGATGCGCTTGCCCGGCCCGCCGCCGCAGTCGAATCCGCGTTCGGGGCTGACGACCATCGTGGCCTTCTCGCCGTCGGCCAGGGGAATCAACTGCACGTCGCCGAACATCACGACGCCGCTGCGGTCGCCCGAGGAGGACTTGAGCTCGTACGAGAAGCACGGCTTGCCGGGCTTGCCCAGCCCCTTGGGCGCGATGGACGTGCCGAGATAGATCAGGCAGTCCCGCTCGAACACCTCCATCGCCGCCTTCGGCTGCACCGAGGCCAGCACGCCGAGGTGGGGCATCATGAAGATGCTGTCCTTGGCCAGGGTCGTGAATCCCTCGGGCTCGAACGCATCGACCAGCATCAACGCCGTCTGGTGCATGCGCGGCGCGTGGCTCAGGACGCCGCCGCTGGCCACGAGCAGGTCCAAGGCCATGTTGTCCACGATCGT
The DNA here is from genome assembly GCA_020427695.1 of Phycisphaerales bacterium. Taxonomy (GTDB): domain Bacteria; phylum Planctomycetota; class Phycisphaerae; order Phycisphaerales; family SM1A02; genus JAGQOG01. The sequence continues at coordinate 5,043 of JAGQOG010000529.1, read as the reverse complement.
CTGGCCGCCGGTGGCCTGCGTGAACGTGTCGCCGACCGTCCGCTGCTGCTGGACCCCCTTGAGCGTGGTGGCGAACTCCTTGTGCTGAAGGTAGGCCAGGCGCAGCGCCTCGCGGGCCACCGCCTGCTCGAAGATGAGGGCCTCGCGGGACTGCGGAATGGTGGTCGGCCGGATCATCTTGTTCTTGACCCGGTTGCGCAGCTCGCGCTCGTCCATCTCCAGGTGCACCCACCGGAGGATCATCGGCATCGTGGCTTCGGCGCACACGTTGCTGATGCTGTAGCTCATGCCGAGGTTGGCCGAGACGGTCCGGTTGAAGGTGCCTCCGAAGACGCTGAAGACGTCGGTGGTCGCGCCGCCGATGTCCACGCCCACCGCGTTGATGCCCTGGCCCCGGGCGATCGTCTGGAGGATGTCGCCGACGGCGCCCGGGGTCGGCATGATCGGAGCGTCGGTCCACGCCATCAGCTTGTCGTAGCCGGGCGCGTGTGCCATCACGTGCTCGAGGAACACGTCGTGGATCTTGTCGCGGGCAGGGGCGAGGTTCTCGCGCTCGAGCACCGGGCGAAGGTTCTCCACGACCTTGAGGTCGAAGCCACCCTCCAGGGCCTTCCGCACCGCGGGGGCGGCGTCCTTGTTGCCGGCGAAGATGATCGGAAGGTTGTAGTCGCTGCCAAACCTCGGCCGCGGCTTGGCGGGGGCGATCAGCTCCGCGAGCTGGACCACCTGCGTCGTGTTGCCGCCGTCGGTCCCGCCCGAGAGCAGGATCATGTCCGGGCGGAGTTCGCGGATGCGCTGGATCTGCTCGTGCGGCCGGCGCTTGTCGTTGCTGGCGATCGTGTCCATCACGATCGCACCGGCGCCGAGCGCGGCCCGCTTGGCGCTCGCGGCGGTCATCTCCTTCACCACGCCGGCCACCATCATCTGGAGGCCGCCGCCGGCGCTCGACGTCGAGATGTAGATGTCGCAGCCGACGGGCTGGCCGTTCTCGGTGCGGGCAGGCCGGATGATTTGTCCTCTGTCGTCCACCAGGCGCCGACCGGCGAGCTCGCCGATCTCGGTCACCGCGTTCACGACGCCCATCGTCACGTCGGCGAAGGGCTCTTCCACCGTCGTGGGTGCCTCGCCGCGGTACGTCTGGCGGTAGTGCCCGTCGAGGTACTCGATGAGGATCGCCTTGGTGGTCGTGCTCCCGCAATCGGTGGCGAGAATGACCTTGATGCTGTCTGGATTGGGTGCGGGCATGGTTCGCGATGGGTCGTGCGGTTGACTGGTCGGTCGCGGTGGTGTCGTGATGCCTACTGGCCTTCGTGTCGCCTCTCGGCCTCCATCTGTTCGATCCGCCGCGCCATCCACTCCAGGGCGCCGCGGCGTTCCAGGAACTCGGCGAAGTGGCGCCATCCGGCGGAGGTGCTCTGGGCGGCCACGGCCCAAACCCCGGGATGAACGAAGTGCATCATCTGCGCAGAGAGGAAGTTGAGCGGCCGCGCCATCTCCAGCATCATGAGTCCAGGCGTGGACAAGCGCCGCTCGACGATCTTTGCGCACACCCACTCCGCCGCCTCGCGCTGCTCCGGCGTCGGCTCGGCGGGACCGGGCGGATCGACCGCGAAGGCGTGCTTGATGCGGTCGAGCCTCATCGGGACGCCCGCCCCGGTCGTTCCGCCCGATCGCGAACCAGGCTGACCACGGCCTCGCGCAGCCCGGCCGGCATGGTGGGCGGGAAGGTCAGGTGGACGCCGGTCACGCCATCGAGGAGCGACGGGCGCACCCTCCGGCCGAGGAAGCCGCCGCGATCGTCGAAGCCGCACCGCCGGATCTCGTTCCACCTCAACCGCTTGGGCGCGATCGGATGCGCGGCCACGACACCCTGCTCGTCGAATCGGTAGTGGGTCGGCAGGAAGTAGCGGCAGAGCGCGAGGAACAGAACCACCACGGAGAACGCCGGCCACGCGATGCTTCCGGTGAGCACCCATGCGCTGCCGGCGAGGGCGGCGATGACCGCGACGGCGCCCACGGTGGCCCAAGGACGTTCCGCGGCCGGGAAGGCACGCCACTCGATGGGGACCCCCACCGGATTCGCGGCCGACACGATCGGGACAGCGTGCGTCGTCGCGCCAGGGGTGGAACTTCGGATCGGGCCGGGGCGGACGCCAGGCACGGTTTCGATGCCACCGGTTGCGCCGGAGGGATTCGCCATCGTGCTGGTGGCCGCGGAAGGCATGGAGTCACAGGGTACCGGATGACCGGCTCCGGCGGAACATGCCGACACGTTGGTCCATCATTGCGGCGAGGTGGGTGACGACGTGGGTGGCGACGTGGCCGGCGGCGACGGTGGATCGCCCGGCGTCGCCGAGTCGGGGGTTTCCGCAGCGATGGCCAACAGTCGCTCGAGGCGCGCGATCGATGCCTTCGTGATGGCGTACTTGGAGGAGCCCTCCTTCATGAATGCCAATCCGGCCCGCATGGTCTTCGCGGTCAGCGCGAATCCGCTTCGGTCGCGATTCAGTTCGGTCAGCGTCGCCAGGCGCACCGCGTTGGCCATGGCGTCGGGGGTGGCCATCGGCTCCCCGGAACAGTCCATCGGCTTGGGCGGCTCCGGCGCCGGCCCGGTTTCGACGACGCCGCCGACGTAGCCGATGGTGAGGCGAATGCCACGATCGTCGAGCACCCCCAGGTCGGCGGCATCCACATCGAACGCGGCCAGCGCCAGCGTGGCATCGGTGCTGCCGATGGCCACTGCGGCACGACCTGCCGTGCCCACGAGGAGCAGGCGATCGGCGGGCTGCTCGGGCGAAGGCGCATGCGTGCGGAGCGCGTCGAGCACCAATGCCAGGGGATCGTCCGCCGGGAGCGACTGCGACGTCACCGGTGCGCCGAGGATGGCGTCGAACGATCCGTCCATGAGCAGCGCCAGGTCGAGCGGCAGGAACGGTCGTGGGTTCATCGCGTCCCGTTCGATGCTCGCCACCAGGGTGCGCAGGTCTCCGAACCCGGCGATGCGCGGTCGCGGCAGCTCGAGGCATCGGCCCGGGATCTGGAACTGCTGGACCGTCCATTGCGCGGCGTTCGCGGCGAGATCGAGAAGGCCTTCGTCGTCCGTCGCGCGGAGCTCGAGCCGGCCTCCCTCCTCGGTGCGGCTCGCGTCGATGCGAACCGCGAAGAGCCCGAGGGTGCCGAAGTCGCCGATGCGATCGTCGGGTGTGTTCACCACGAGCAGCGCGGGGCGGGCAAACCGTCCGGCCCGGCGATAGCGATCCGCGACGCGCTGGAGCACCCGGTCCACCACCGAGGTCGAGCCCGGTGCGGGAGGCGGGTCGTCGGCCGCCGCCGTCACGGTCAGTGCGAGCCCGAGAAGGAGAATGGCGGCACGAAGCGGACGCATGGGCATGACAACCTCCGAGGACGGCCCATCTTCGCAGGAAACGGCCGGAGGCGAGTCGGGGGAGACTCGCCTTGCGGAGGTCGAAGGCGCATAATCGATCCGGTCGCTTCGCCGATCGAACCGTTCCCGTGTTCGGCCCGTGGGGCGAAGCCTCGACAGGAGATTCCCGATGCCATCCACCACCCAGCCCGTCAAGGCGGTCGCGCCCCCCATCAACCTCTCCAAGTGGGTCGAGGAGCACAGGCACCTGCTGAAGCCGCCCGTCAGCAATCACTACCTGTACCGCGGCGACGACTTCTTCGTCATGGTGATCGGCGGCCCGAACGCCCGCAACGACTTCCACTGCACGGCCTCGGAGGAGTACTTCTACCAGGTCAAGGGGGACATCTACGTTCGCATCCGGGAGGGCGGCATCAGTGGGCCGGGCAAGATCAAGGACTACATCGTGCGCGAGGGCGAGACCTTCTTCATTCCTCCCAACGTTCCGCATGCGCCGATGCGCCCGCCGGGCACGGTCGGTGTGGTGGTCGAGCGGGTCCGGCCGGCGGGGGAACTCGAGCACGTCATCTTCTACTGTCCGAAGTGCGGGGAGCTCGTGGAGGACATCGAGTTCGACTGCAAGGACATCGTCGAACACTTCTCCCAAGCCATGAAGGACTTCTGGGCCGATCCCCAGCGATGCACCTGCAAGGCATGCGGCACCAAGGTCGAAGCGCCGGGTCCATGCCCGGGTCTGCCGGCCAACGGCATCACCTCGGACTGACGCCAAACCGCGCTGGCGCAACAGGAGTCTCGTCTGCGAACCACCGGGCGCGGCCGAGGCTGGTCGTGCCCACTCGGAGCCGTTCGTGGAGCTCCAGCGCGCCGACCGGAGCGGTCGATGCGTTGATCTCGAGAATCCGCGGCTGCAATCCTTGTGCTGGTGTTCGGCGAGCGGGTATGTTCGCCTCTTTGGGCACCGCCCCGGGCAACGGGGTCGGCGGCGGACGTCCGCGTGGGCGTGCGCCGGGGCCCTGTGTCCATGCAAAGGAGAAAGCCACCATGAAGAGTTTCATTGCCTTGACGGCCGCGGCACTCCTGTCGAGTTCGGCAAGTGCCGCGTTGGTGACGGTCAACATCTACGGCGAAGTGGAGTTCAACCAGGTCTCGTTCGGCGACTTCGGGAACGTCAACCCGGGCGATGCTGCCCTCATCTCGTTCATGGTCGATTCCGACGTGTTCATGGACAGCGGCAGCTTCCCGACCCGTGGTTACGAGATCATCCAGAGCTCGTTCACGCTCACGCTGGGTTCGGTGACGGCGGGCCTCCAGAATCCGTATCCCGCCGGCATGACGCCGTACTTCGTGCTGCGCAACAACGATCCCGCGGTGGACGGGTTCTTCCTGTCGAGCGGCGGGGTTGACTTCCCCAACGGCGTGTCCACCGATGTTCCCGGCGGAGTCGACCCGTTCTTCGGGGCCGACTTCTCCGTGTCGTACTCGGGCGACACGCTTGATTCCCTCGATATCCTCGATGCGCTCGGCACCTACGACTTCACCGGACTTGGATCGTTCTACTACGCCGTGACCGACGGCCCCTTCGACGCGATGGGCATGATCTTCGACCACATGGAGATCGTTCCGGCTCCGGCCGCTTTGGCGGTGCTGGTGCCGTTCGG
>JAGQOG010000528.1 GCA_020427695.1 Phycisphaerales bacterium | reverse complement strand
GTCGCCGGAGCGGCGTCGGTCGCCGGAGCGGTGTCGGTCGCCGGAGCGGTGTCGGCTCCGCCTTCGCCCTCGGGCGTGGCGGCGGGAACTTCCGGCAGCGAGGGAGTCGTCTGGTCTTCCGAAACCGGCCCCTCGGTCGTCCCGGTGACCGAGGTCGGCGTGGCGACCGGCTGGTGCTCGGCGCGGTTGTCCGTGATGTTGAGCACCATCGCCAGGACCAGGTACACCACGAAAGCGCCGGTCGTGGTCACGGTCAGCACGTCGCCCGTGCGTCCGCCGAACGCCGTTTCCGTGCCACCGCCACCCGCGCCGCCGAACGCCGAGGCCAGGCCGCCGCCCTGGGGCCGCTGCACGAGAATGATGAGCACCATCGCGATGGAAACAACGATGAAGAGCAAGGTGGCGATGACGAACAGAAAGGACATCCGCATACTCCTAGGGGGCCGAACTGGACTGAACTGGGCCGGGCGATTCGATGGGGCCGCCCGAAATCAAACCTGGACCGCGCGTCGCGCCGCGGCGGCGCAGATCGCCGTGAACTCCTCGGCCTTCAGCGAGGCGCCCCCCACAAGCCCCCCATCGACATCGGGCTGGGCAAGAAGGTCGGACGCGTTCCGGCCATTGACCGATCCGCCGTAGATGATCCGGACGGAGCGGGAAAGTCCCGCATCATACCGCTTGGCGAGCACTTGGCGAATCGCCCCGTGGACCTCCTGGGCATCGGCCGGCGACGCGGTGCGTCCGGTCCCGATGGCCCAAATGGGCTCGTAGGCCACAACCAGGCGCAGCGGATCGGGTTCGGAAACGCTGGCCAAGGCGGCCCCGAGCTGACGTTCGACGGTCGCGAGGGCGAGTCCGGACTCGCGCTGCTCCAGGGACTCCCCGACACAGAGCACCGCCGTGAGGTTGGACTCGAGGGCGACGCGGAGCTTCCGACCGACCAGCCGGTCGTCCTCGCACTGGTGCAATCGACGCTCGGAATGGCCGACGATCACCGCGCGCACGTTGAGGTCCGCAAGCATCGCGGGGCCGATCGAGCCGGTGAACGCTCCGGGCGGTTCGGGCCAGAGGTCCTGGGACCCCAGCACGATCGCGCGGTGCCCGAGCGCCCGACCCACGGCTTGGAGGTAGACGAACGGCGGGAACAGGGCGATGTCGACCTGCTGGGCGAATCCGCTGCAGCTCGCGACGACCCCTTCGGCGAGCTCAACCGCCGAGGCGAGATCGGTGTTCATCTTCCAATTGCCGCCCACAAAGGGCATCCGCGGTCGCATGCGGGCAGTCTATCGCGAAGCATCGCGAAAATGGGCACCTGTTCCGGTGCCGCGCCTATCCGCTCTGCGGCAGGAGGAACACCGAGACGGCCAGGTCGTACAGGGCGTGCACGGCGACCACGATGCCGAAGCCGCGCAGCACGAAGATCCCGCCGAAGTAGAGGCCCGCCAAGAAGAAGAACGCGATGCGCTGCGCCGAAAGCACCCCCGCGTCGTCGCGCAGCGGGTGGTACCACGTGAAGACCGCCGCCGCCACCGTCACCGCCACGATCGAGCCCACCGACGAGGACAACCGTCCGACATCGACCAGCAGGGCATGCAGGACCGCCACCAGCAGCATGCGAAACACCAGCTCCTCGAAGATGCCGGCCCCCAGGCTGACCGTCAGCTTCCCGAGGAGGTCGAGTTCGCCGATGCGCCGGTCCAGTGCGCCGCCATCCGCCAGCGCTGGCAACGACCGCGCGATGACCTGGCCGAGCACCAGCAGCGGAACGACGAGCACCGCCGACTCGACGATCATCCCGCCCAGCACCCGCGGATCGACGCGCCACCTTTCGCGCAGAAGAAGGTGCCACACCAGCAGGACGACCAGGAGCGCGGCGGCTGGAACGGCCAATCCGGCGGTGACGCCGAACACGGCGAAGAACCGCAGCAACGTCTCGTGGGCCAGGTTGGTGAGGATCCCGCGGTGTTCGGGCAGGAGCACGAACAGCCCCACCTCGTAGAGCGCAACGAGGGGCAGCAGAAAGACCAGAATGGTGAGCGGCCGGCGACTCTCGCGCCAATAACGGTCGAGAAACGGCCCGTCGAGGCCGAGGTCCGCGCTGCGCGGGCCCGAGGCGGACCGCCGATGAGTTCCACTGCGTCCGCCCATGACCTTGCCGCGGCCCCGTGCGTCCACCTACCCGGAAGCCGCGCCCTCTCCGGCGGCGGTCAGGCCTTCGACTTCTTCAAGGCATTGAGACGCTGGGCCAGCCGGCTCTTTCGCCGCGCCGCGGTGTTGCGGTGCAACGTGCTGGTGCACGCGATCTTGTCGAGCAGCGCCGCCGTCTTGCGGAACTCCGCCTCGGCGGTGTTCACGTCGCGCTCCGTGATGGCGCTCAGGAAGCTCTTCGTCTGCGCCTTGATGCGACGCTTGCGCCAGTTGTTCAGGGCCTGACGCTTGGCGGTCTGCCTCACGCGCTTCTTGGCGGATTCGGTATTGGGCACGGCGGGGAGGCCTCTGGGTCGTTGACGGGCTCGGGCGGGAAACGCTGACGGGAACCGGGCATTATGACGAGGCGGACGGGGAAATCAAGGCAAGCCGACCCCGGGGGGCGGCCGCGCGGCTTGACCCCTTCCGGAGGCCCTGTAAACTGTGGGGCTTCCCCTCTGTTCGGCCGTCGGTGACAGCGATCGTATTCCATCCAGGAGACGACGTTGGCGCCGCAAGGGCTTGGTTGTCGCGGCGACGCCAGGTTCAGCCTCGGGGATGGTGCCGCGGAAACGGTCGCCGAAGCGGGGAGAACCCGACGGACGCCCGGCCGCGTGCTGGTGTCCTGTCGTTCCCGCCGGGATCAGCGTCCCGGCTCGCTGGTGTTTGCTCGGCTTGACTGTTCACTCCTGGAGTCCTGCCTTCGATCGCATCCCGCGGGTGCTGTTGTCGCGTCCCGGGGTCGGGTATTGAATCCCGCTCGGCGCATGACCTCCGATCGCCCCGATCGCCCTCGCGGGGGCGGTCACGCTCGCGGAATCGACTGTTCGCATGCCGCACTTGTTTGGCCCGTGGTGTAACGGCAGCACATCTGATTTTGGTTCAGAGAGACCTAGTTCGAATCGAGGCGGGCCAGCTTGCTTCCCCCACCCAACGACCCTCTCATAACGGAAACATCCGCCCATCACCACAGCTCGCAGGCCGGCCCCAACGAGACCGAAAGCGGCG
>JAGQOG010000527.1 GCA_020427695.1 Phycisphaerales bacterium | reverse complement strand
CGATCGACACACGGTTGAACTCGAGTTTCGGGGCGGCGTCAACGATCCGTACTTCGTTGGAGCGCGCATCGAGATCGTGGACGACAAGGATCGTGCGCATCGAGCGACGGTCCGGTCGCTCGATGCGAACGCCAAGCCGTTCAAGCGGGTGATCGTCCACGCGACGGGGGGCACCTCGGGGATCGCCGCCGGCGACATCGGGCGCTGGGCGCTTCCCAAGCCGCGGATCGCCGGCCGTGGCGCGAAGCGCCTGCTGCACACGCATGCGTGCGACGACCTGGCGGCGGTGGCCGCGGCCCTCTGCGCCTTCGACGCGGTCGCTGGGAAGGACGGCCTTGGGCACGTCTGCATCCTGTTCACGCTCGCCGAGGAGGTTGGGTTCATCGGGACCATCGCCGCCGCCCGTGGCGGCGACCTGCCGCGCGATGCCCGCCTGGTGTGCCTGGAGAACTCGCGCAGCTTCGCCGAGAGCCCGATCGGAGCTGGACCGATTCTGCGCGTCGGCGACCGATTGACGGTGTTTTCGCCGGTGCTCACCAACCGACTGGGGATGATCTACACCGAGCACCAGAAGTCCGAACCCGCGTTCCGATTCCAGCGGAAGCTCATGTCCGGAGGCGCGTGCGAGGCATCGGCGTTCGCCGAGTACGGCTACCAGAGCACATGCCTGTGTCTGCCGCTCGGCAACTACCACAACATGAGCGACATCGACGGGGTCGCGGCCGGTGCCCGGCCGGCGAAGGTCGGATCGGAGTTCATCTCGGTCGCCGACTTCCATGGGCTCGTCGACATGCTGCTGGTGACCGCCCGACTCCTCGATTCCGCGTCGGTCCCGCCCTTCCGCGAGCGACTCGAGGGGCTGCTCGCGGCCCATCGCGATCTCCTCTCCGGCCCGAACAATCTGGGCGAACCGGTCGCACCAGACGCTCTGGCACGCCGCCGATTCCCCTGATCCGAGGCCTCGAGGTGCGGTTTGACGGCTGCTGCGGCCGGTTGCACGCCCGCCGATCGCGTTGTTGGCGCCCTCGCATCCGAATCCGACTCGGAGTGTTGCATTGCCCTTGGAGGCGCGTCATGTTGAGGAGCAACGACCAGGAACTGGAGGCAGCATGAGCCAGCAATCGCCAAGACCGCTTCAGGCCGCTCGATCGGAGCCGGATCGACTCGCCGTCACCCTGTTTGGAGTGGCAACCGCGGTTGCGACCGCCATTCTCGCCGCTTCGGCGGCGGGCGACTTGGAGTGTGGGGCGGAGGGTGCAGATCTCGCCGCCGGAGACCTGTCCGGCGTCGCCAACTATGCGGCAGTCGAAGGCTTGGACGCCGTCATGATCGGGACGACGTTCTGCAACCTGGGCACGGTGGTGATTCCGGTCTCGATCACGAGCGCCGACCACCCGCTCGCGACGCAGAATCTCTACCGCCTGTCCGACGGCCGATTCGAGCAGATCGGGATGAGCTGGGTGTTCAACGCGTTCGCGGTGCTGGGCAGCAACGCCTGCGGGTGCGGATGCGTGCCGACGGGGTCCGTCGCGCTCTTCGGCGCCGGGTGCTCGTATCCCGAGACGGCGGGAATCATGGGATCGTCGTTCGCACTGTCGCCGCGCAGCGAGGTCAACGCCGTCACCGGAACAAACGCGTTCCCCGCCACGACGGGAGAGGCCGGGACGAGCGTCGACTTCCGCCTTCAATTTGCGCTCGACGATGCGATCCCGGCGCTGAATCCCGGTGCGTCGTACCTGGTCGAAGTGATGGTGCTCGATCCCGCCGATGCGGCGGCGGGAAACGCCGCGAACAACTGGTCGTACCGCTCCGTGCAGTTCTCCGGTCCCGCAACGAATCTCAACGCGTTCCTCGCGGGTAGCGCGGTGCCGGGCGCTTCCGCCATCGACGCCTGGGCCGCCGCCGATCCGGAGGTTGTCGTTGCGTCGGTCGCCGTTCCCGACGACGGGACCTTCGTCGTGGGTGCCAAAGCGACCGCGCTCCCGGAGGGCGGATGGCAGTACGAGTACGCGGTCGCCAACCTCAATTCGGATCGAAGCGCGGGGGCCTTCGCCGTACCGCTGCCGATCGGCGCGACGCTGTCGGACGTCGGCTTCCACGATGTCGCCTACCACAGCGGAGAGCCCTACGACGGCGCCGACTGGTCCTCGACCCGCGAGGGCTGCGTACTTCGTTGGGCGACGCTTCCGGAGGAGGAGAATGCGCTCGCCAACGCATTGCGGTGGGGCACCCTCTACAACTTCCGACTGACGAGCGATGCACGTCCGGCGCCGGGCTCCGTGCGCGTGGAACTGTTCAAGCCCGGCGAGCCGGCATTCGTCGAGCTGACCACGGTGGTCCCCGGGGGTGGGGCGGTCGGCGCCTGCGGCGCGGTCGCCGACCTCGATGGCGATGGCGCGGTGAACGGGTCGGATCTGGGTGTGCTGCTCGGGGCTTGGGGGCCGTGCCCTCGAGCGGCGACGTGCATCGCCGACCTGGACGGATCCGGCGGCGTTGACGGGGCCGACCTGGGCCTGCTGCTCGCGGCCTGGACCGGCTGACTCCGCCGCGGTCGATTCGACCGATCCTCGCCCCATGGTTCGATGCTCCGGACCGTCCGAAGCGGACGCAACTTCTCCTGCGCGGAACCTCGCTCGCCCGATTCCTGTATCGTGTTCGGGCCTCGGTCGAACGCCGTCGCGGGGCTCGACCGACCGCGACCTGCCGTCGAGCACTTGATCGCCACGGAGGGCGACCATGACCAGTCTTTCCGTTCCACCCCGTCCCACGAAGACCGAGATGTCGCCTGGCGCCTTGACCCCCGACGAAGCCGACCGCCCGCCGGCTGTCCGATCGTCGCGGAAGGGAGCCGCGGGATCGCGCCGCGGCGCGACCGCCGAGCAGTTGGCCGCCAAGCAGCGGGAAATCTCGGTCAGCGAGTTCTTCGCCAAGAACCGGCACCTGCTGGGGTTCGACAATCCCCGCAAGGCGATGCTGACCACCGTGAAGGAGGCGGTGGACAACGCTCTCGACGCGTGCGAGGAGGCGGGCATCCTCCCCGAACTGCACATCCAGGTGCTCCAACTCGGCGAGACGCGATTCAAGATCACGGTGCGCGACAACGGCCCGGGCATTGTCCGCAAGCAGATCGACAACATCTTCGGGAAGCTGCTCTACGGATCGAAGTTCCACCGGCTGAAGATGAGTCGAGGCCAACAGGGGATCGGCATCTCGGCCGCGGGGATGTACGGCCTGATGACCACGGGCAAGCCGGTGCTGATCATCAGCAAGACCAAGCGGAGCAAGCCGGCCCACGAGGTCGTCCTCAAGATGGACACCTCCAAGAACCGCGCCGACGTCGTCGCTGAGACGGAGCACCCCGAGGACGACCACCTGTTCCCCGAAGGCCACGGCACGCAGGTGTCGATCGAGCTCGAGGGGAAGTACCTCAAGGGACGCCAGTCGATCGACGAGTATCTCGAGCAGACCGCGATCGCCAATCCGCACGCCCGCGTCGTGTACACGATGCCGAGCAACGAGACGGTCGTGTTCGAGCGCGGCGTGAAGGAGCTCCCGCCGGAAACCGAGGAGATCAAGCCGCACCCGCAGGGGATCGAGCTCGGCATCCTCATCCAGATGCTCGAACGCACCGAGCACAACCAGCTCGGCGCGTTCTTCAAGAACGAGTTCTGCCGGATCGGACCAACGACGGCGAAGGAGATCTGCCGGAAGGCGGGGCACACGCCCCAGACGTGGATCAAGCACATCGGCCACCAGGAGGCGGAACGGCTGTTCAAGGCGATGCAGGACGTCAAGGTGATGGCGCCGCCGACATCGTGCGTGCAGGCCATCGGCACGAAGACCCTGCTCAGCGGCCTTCTCAAGGAAGTGAAGGGCGAGTTCTACGCGGCCAGCACGCGGCCGCCGGCGGTGTACCGGGGCCGTCCGTTCATCATCGAGGCGGCGATCGCCTACGGCGGCAGCCTGTCGGCCAACGAGCCGGCGCGGGTGATCCGCTTCGCGAACCGGGTGCCGCTCCAGTACCAGCAGTCGGCGTGCTCCTCCTTCAAGGCCGTGGTCGAGACCAACTGGAAGAACTACGGACTCCAGCAGCCGAAGAGCGCCGTGCCCAGCGCTCCTCTCGTCGTGATGATCCACATGGCCAGCGTGTGGGTGCCGTTCACAAGCGAGAGCAAGGAGGCGATCGCGGACTACGACGAGATCCGCAAGGAGATGCGGCTGGCGCTCCAGGAGTGCGGCCGAAAGCTCCAGACGTACCTCAACCGGCGCAAGAAGATGGCCCGCCAGGGCGAACGGCGCAACGCCTTCCTGCGCTACATCGGCGAGATCGCCAAGGCGTGCCAGAGCATTTCCGGCTGCGACGGCGAGAAGCTCTACCAGGCGCTGCTGGCCCAGGCGGAGTCGAAGACGACCGAGGTGGACTTCGTGCTCGACGACGAGGGACGCGTCGTGGACGACGGCGGCCGGCTCGCGAAGGACGCGGACGTGGTGATCGTCGAGGAGCGGGCCGCCGTCATCACCGGCGGCGATGCGGCACCGCCCCCCTCGCCGGGCGAGATGGGCGACTCGCTCTTCGGCGGGGACGGTGCCGATGCCCGGCCGGCGAGGCGTGCGACGGCGGGCGGGAAGAAGGTCCGGCGCAAGGGAGGGAAGTGAGCCATGGCGACGAGGAAAACGGCGGGTGGAGCGGAACGGGCGAAGGCGACCAGCCGGCGCACCGACGAGGCCACGACTCGCAAGATCCAGGAGATGACCAGCACCGTCGTGAAGACGTCGATGGCGGGCAAGGATCCCTTCGTCGATGTGCCGACGCGCGCCCTGTCCAACACCAAGTGGAACAAGACGCGACGCATCCTCCAGATGGGCGATGCCAGCCAGCGGCGCAACCTCTTCAACCTGGGCCAGGCGAAGAAGTTCATGCAGACCATGCTGATCGCCGACGGCTGCAAGTCGCTGATCGATGCCGGCAAGACGCTGTCGCTGCGTGGTCTCTACTACAAGACGCTGCACACGATCCCCGGAACCAAGGAGAAGACGTTCCTCGGGCAGGAGGAGTCGGACCCCATCATCGAGGACATGGAGGTCGCCCTCGGTGCGCTGCGCGAGGAGCTCCATGTCTTCGCGAGCGAGCGCGGCAAGGTCGTCGGGAACCTGACGATCATCGACAATGGCGACGAGATCGACCTGCGCCGGATGGGAACCGGCGGCTACGCCATCCCCTCGATCGTCGAGCCGAGCGTCATCCAGTTCGGCAAGTGCGAGGCGAAGTTCATCCTGCATGTCGAGAAGGGAACGGTGTGGGCTCGCTTCAACGAAGACAAGTTCTGGCAGAAGCACAACTGCATCCTCACCGAGGGTGGCGGCCAGCCGCCGCGCGGCGTGCGTCGGCTCCTCCGCCGCATGCACGACGAGCTGAAGCTGCCGGTCTATTGCCTGCTCGACTGCGACCCGTGGGGACACTACATCTACAGCGTCATCAAGCAGGGTTCGATGAGCCTGGCGTTCGAGAGCGAGCGGATGGCGGTGCCGGATGCCAAGTTCATCGGCATCCGTGCCGCCGACTACGAGCGCTGCGATCTCTCCGACGATGTGCAGATCTCGCTCTCCGATCGCGACATTGCGCGGGCGAAGCAGATCGCCGGCTACCCGTGGTTCCGCGACAAGAAGGAGTGGCAGCGGGAGATCAAGAAGATGCTCG
>JAGQOG010000526.1 GCA_020427695.1 Phycisphaerales bacterium | reverse complement strand
GGGGCGGCTCGCGTCGTTTTGGTGGTCTTCGCATGCCCGCCGTGGACTGCGGCGCCGACCCGAACGGCCGACGGGGTCGCGTCTTCTAGAATCGCCACATGACGACTGCGACCACCAATCCCACCGTTCTCGCCACGCACACCAAGAACCTGATCGGCGGCCAGTGGGTCGGCGCCGCCTCCGGCCAGACCTTCGAGGTCGTGAACCCGGCGACCAACGCGACGATCGCCAGCGTGCCCCAGGCGGGAGCCGCCGAAGCGCGACAGGCGGTCGATGTCGCCGCCGCTGCGTTCCCCGCGTGGCGTGAGCTCCCCGCGGCCGATCGGGGCCGTCGGCTGCGACGCATGGCCGAGCTCATGGTGGCAGAACGCGAGCGACTCGCGACACTGCTCACGGCCGAGCAGGGCAAGCCCCTCGCCGAAGCGCGGGGAGAGATCACCTACGCCGCGAGCTTCATCGAGTGGTTCGCCGAGGAGGCGCGGCGGGTCTACGGCGAGACGATTCCCGCCTCGGTTCCGAACAAGCGGCTGCTGGTCCTGCGCCAGCCGATCGGCGTCACCGCCGCCGTCACGCCGTGGAACTTCCCCGCCGCGATGATCACGCGCAAGCTTGGTCCCGCGCTGGCCGCCGGCTGCACCATGGTGATCAAGCCTGCGGAGGAGACGCCGCTGTCCGCCCTGGCCCTCGCGGAGATCGCCCAGCGGGCGGAGATCCCTGCCGGCGTGGTCAACGTGGTGACGGGCGAGCCGGCGCCGATCGTCGAGGCGATCATGAACCATCGGGCGATGCGTCGCCTGTCGTTCACCGGCTCGACGGAGGTGGGCAAGCTGCTCGTCGGCATGTCGGCGCCGAACCTGGTGCGTCTGTCGCTCGAACTGGGCGGCCAAGCGCCGTTCATCGTCTTCGACGACGCGGACATCGACGCCGCGATTGCCGGCGCCATGGCGAGCAAGTTCCGGAACATGGGCCAGACGTGCATCTGCGCCAACCGGTTCTTCGTCCAGGCGGGCGTCGCCAAGGTGTTCACGGACAAGCTCCAGAAGGCGGCGGACGGACTGCGGATCGGCAACGGATTCGACGACGGGGTGCAGGTGGGTCCGCTCATCAACGACGCCGCCGTCGAGAAGGTCGAGCGCCACGTGGCCGACGCCCGCGCCCACGGAGCGCGGATCCGCTCCGGCGGCGAGCGGGTCGAGATCAAGGGGCTCGCGCCGCGCTTCTTCGCCCCAACGGTGATCGAGGACGTCACCGGCGAGATGCTGGTGAGCCGGGAGGAGACGTTCGGCCCCGTGGCCCCGGTTCGGGTGTTTCACAAGGAGGAGGAGGCGATCGCGTGGGCGAACGACTCCGAGTACGGCCTGGCGGCGTACATGTACACCCGCGACGCATCGCGCCTGATCCGCGTTGCGGAGGCGCTCGAGTACGGGATCATCGGCGCCAACGACGGCGGCCCCTCGACCGCGCAAGCACCGTTCGGCGGCGTGAAGCACTCCGGCCACGGCCGCGAAGGCGGTCGCGAGGGCATGGCGGAATACCTCGAGACCAAGTTCGTGAGCTGGGGGATCTAAAACAGGTGCCACTGATTGGCCGGGTCTGCGGCCAGTCAGTGCCACGGCGCCCGCCGACACACACAACGAAGGAAGGTCGGAACCCGTTGTGTTCAGCAGACCAACTCCCACACGGTCACAACGACGGTCTCCCGAAAACGACTGCCGAACTCCTGCTCCCAGTGCGAACGCGAGTCTTCGAATCCAACACGCGCTCGTGATCGGACGCCTTGCGCACCGACTGGCCGCAAACCCGGCCAATCGGTGGCACACGGGACTGGGAACGCCCTATCCCGACCAATGCGCCAGCAGCACACCGAGATCGGCGCCGTCTACCGCGCCGTCTCCGTGAACATCACCATGTCGAAGACCAACCGGCTGCCGCCGCCGAGGGGCGGGACGCCCGGAATCGACCCGAAGGTGGGGATCCACGATTCCTCGCAATCCGACGCCATCGCCAGCTGCGTGTGCATCGCCGAGATCTCCGACGCGGTGGGCGGCGCGGCTTCGTCGATCGCGTGCGCGGTCGAGGCGTTGGCCAAGGCCGTGACGGCGAACGCACCGGCAACGAACCTCGTGGTCGACCTTGAGGCGTGCGTTCGGCGGCAAGCGATGATCCGCATCGAGGATCCCTCCGGAGATGCCGGCCGACCGGTTCCGGTCGGCGATTTGGCGCTGCT
>JAGQOG010000525.1 GCA_020427695.1 Phycisphaerales bacterium | reverse complement strand
TTGTGTACGCTGCCGGAGACCTGATAACCCCCACCGTGCGCTCACGCCGTTCGTGCGTCCGCCTACCCGCTTGACCCGCACTCCGTGCTCAGGCTGGTCGACTGATACCTGATAACCCCCAACGCGCACACCGTCCCATCGCTGCCCAATCCCAACCCCCACCCTCCGTCACTTCGCGCCCATGAAATACCGCTTCACGGCATGCACCGTCACCGCCCGGCCGATCGCCGCGATCGACTCCGTGAGGGGGATCTCCTTGGGACAGACCTTGACGCAGTTCTGAGCGTTGCCGCAGTCGTTCACGCCACCTTGACCCATGAGGACGTCGAGGCGTGCGCCCTTCAGCACCTTCCCGGTGGCGTGCTCGTTGAAGAGGCGGGCCTGGCTGATCGCGTGGGCGCCCACGAAGGCACGGTCCCAGTGCTCCTCGTTCTCCTCGACGTTGAACTGCGGACAGGCTTCGAGGCAGCAACCGCAACTCATGCACTCGCTGAGCTTGTATCGCACCGCCTGATGGGCCGGATCCTCCTTCGGACCCGGACCGATGTCGTAGGTGCCGTCGATGGGCACCCAGGCCTTGACGCGCTTGAGGTTGTGGAAGAGCCGCTGTCGATCGACGAGCAGGTCGCGCACGACGGGGAACTTCGACATCGGCTCGAGCGTGATGGTGTCGCCGTCGTTGGGTGCCACGGAGTCCACCAGGCAGCTGCAACTCTGGCGGACCTTCCCGTTCACCTGCATCGTGCAGGCGCCGCAGACCTCTTCCAGGCAGCCAGAGTCGAAGACGACCGGCGCGGTGGTTTGTCCGTTGCTGGTCTTGGGATGGCGGGCGATGGCCTGGAGGCACGCGATCACGTTCGAACCCGGCGGAACCTCGATGTTGAACGACTCCCACCGGGCGGGCTTCCCGGGAGCATCCTGCCGCCGGATGCGGAGCGTGATCTTGCGGACGCGAGGGGTGCTGGCGGTGTCGGCGACCATGGAGACTCCTTCGGCCCGCCTCGAGAACGGTCCGGCGGGCAACAGGCGAGCGAGATCCCCATCCTACAGGACGTCTTCGCCGTGCGTCGTCCTTGGATGCCCCCCTTGTCGGAGATGCCAAGGCGATCGAGGGCGATCCGCGATCATGGCCGGACCCTGATCGTGCCGATGTTGAGGCCGGGGACAGCCGTTGGTTCTCCGAACCGGGCGGTCCCGTTTTCGTACCGGGAGCGTCCGGTCGTCCACCTCGTGATCCCGCGTCCCGCGCCATCGCCGCTCGCTCGCCGTTGCCCGCTTCGGAGGCGCGGGGAGGTCGCGCGCGGGGTCGGCTCGCCCCGTCGGGGCGAGATGCGGCCGAGGGGGCGACGATGAGGATGCCGCCGCTCGTTCGGCTCATGCGACCCGGCGACTGGGTGAAGAACGTCTTCGTCCTGCCGGCCCTCGTCTTCTCCCTGCCGCGGCTGCTCGCCTCGGACGAACACGAGACGTTCCTCCGCATGCTCGCCGCGACCGCGACGACCTTCGTCGCCTTCTCGCTCCTCGCCTCGGGCTTCTACGCGATCAACGACGCGCTTGATGCGCCTTCCGACCGGCTTCATCCCGTCAAGCGCAAGCGACCGGTGGCCAGCGGTGCGGTCACGGTCCGGCTCGCCGTCGCCTTCGGCCTGGTCCTGGTCGCGGCGGCCCTGGTTCTCGGCTTCGCGACGGGGACGGGAGTCGGGGTGGTGCTTGCGATCTACGCGGGGCTCCAACTGCTCTACAACCTGGGTCTGAAGCGCGTCCCGATCGTGGATGCCACGGTCGTGTCGCTCGGCTTCGCGCTGCGGGCCGCGGCCGGGGCCATGGCGATCGACGTCCAGGTCTCGGTGTGGCTCCTCCTGTGCGTCTACTTTCTGTGCCTCTTCCTCGCCTTCGTGAAGCGGCTGTGCGACATCGCCGCGGCACGCGCCGCCGGCGTCGCCGGCTGGCGATCGGCGGCCGGCTACGACGACATGGTGGAGCTCAACTGGCTGCTCGGACTCAGCGCCGTGCCCGCGGTCATGACGTACCTCATGTACGCGCTTTCGGCCCACGCCCGCGTGCTCTTCGGCGTGCGTGCGATCGGCCTCGCGCTGCTCGTGCCGCTGGTCCTGATCGCCATGCACCGCTTCTACCGTCGTTCCCTGCTGGGCGAATCGGACAGTCCGCTGGCGGCGCTGCTCCACGATCGCGTAGTGCTCGTCTCGGTCCTGCTGTACCTCGTGGGGACGTCGGTCACGCTCTTCGCGCCGGGCGTGGAGCCGCTGCTGTCCACCCTGCTGATGGTGGCCGGGCAGGAGGAGGGACCGTGAGGCGAGGCGATGTGATCGCGTCGGCCGTATTGGCGGCGATCGTGCTTCTGCTCGCGCTTCCGCTGGTGTTCGCGGGCCGGAACGGCACCAGCGAGTCGTTCGACCAGAACGCCTGGCATCTCCCGGTGGTGCGGACGATGGCGGCTCAGCTGCCTCGCGTGGATCTCGTCAACTACGAGTCGGCCACGGCGCCGGGCTACCACCTGGTGCTGGCCCTTCTCCATCGCGCGGGCGTCGGGGATCGACCCGGGCTCCAGATCGTCAACGCGCTGCTCTCCTCGTTGCTACCCGTCGCCGTGTTCGCGCTGCTGCGGTCGTTCGTTGCGACGCGCGACGCCTTCCTGCTCTCGCTTCCCTTGGCGTGTTCGCCATACCTGGTGAGCAGCGCCGTGTGGATCACCACCGACAACGTGGCCCTGCTGCTGGTGGTCGGCGCGATGTCGTGGCCGCTCCGGCGATCCGTGAGCGGCGGAGTCGCGGCGGCGTTCGCGACCTGCGCCGCGGCGGCGGTCTTCGTGCGCCAGGTTCATCTGTGGCCGGTGGCGGCGATCGGGGTCGCGGGGCTCCTCGGAAGTCCCGTCGGGCGTTGGGCTCCGTCGCCACTCCGGCACGTCATGGACCAGCCGCCACGCTGGCGCCGCTTGGCGCTGGCGGTCGGTGCGGCCGCGGCACCGATCGCGGTCGTCGCCGCGCTGGTGATCGCATGGGGCGGATTGACGCCGCCGCGCTTCCGCGATTTCCACGATCGCGGCGCGAATCCCGCCACGTTGGCCTTTTCGCTTGGCCTGGTTGGTCTCTTCGGCGCATTCCTCGTTCCGGGCGGACTTGTCGGCGGACTGGTTTCGGCGTGGCGCCGACGCGACCGCGCGCTCCTGGGCGCGATGACGATCGGGATGCTGCTGGCGTTCGCAGTTCCGACCGCGTTCGACCACGCCGCCGGTCGATGGGGAGGGGTGGTGTGGCGGGCGGTTCAACTGGCGCCGGAGATCGGTCATCGCTCGGTGCTGATCGCGGTCCTCGCCGCGCTCGGCGCTTCGGTGCTGCTGCTGCTCTGGCGGGCGGCCCGCGACCGGGGACGCGGACGCCAGGTTGCGGTCATGCTCGCCGCGATGGCGGCGCTCGTCGTCGTGCAGTCGGCGAACTCGCAGTGCTTCCAGCGCTACCTCGAGCCCCCGATCCTGATCATGCTGGCGTTCGTCGCCGCCGCCGGCTCGCGCGCCACTGGGAACGAGCCGGGGCGACCGGCGCCAATCGGAGGCGCGGTCGCGCTCTCCGTGTTCCAGTTCGGCCTGGTGGTGGCGAACGTGTGGGTTCCGGCGCTGGCGGTCGCAGGCGGGTAGGACGACGGTGCGCGGGTGTCACGGTGCGCGGGTGCCACGATGCGCGGGTGCCACGGCCTTCCAGGCCGTGCGAAGAGGCGCTGCACGTT
>JAGQOG010000524.1 GCA_020427695.1 Phycisphaerales bacterium | reverse complement strand
GGTCGGCGCCGTCGGTGGTCCCGTCGCCGTTGAGATCGCTCGTGCCGGGCAGGCCCCAGGCTCCGAGCAGGAGGCCGATGTCCGCTCCGTCGACCACACCGTCGTTGTTGAGGTCGCCAACGATGCCCGGGGGAGCGCACGTCTCGTTCATGATCACGGTGATGTTGTTGGAGTTGCGGTTGGCGGTGGCCAGGTCCGCATCGCCGTCGCCGTCGATGTCGCCGGTTGCGATCGCCTCGGGAGCGAGGCCGGTGGCGACGAGCATCGCCGGACCGAAGATGCCGCTGCCGCTGTTGGCGAGCAGGGAGACGTTGTTCGAGTCCTTGTTGGCGGTGGCGAGATCCATGTCGCCGTCGCAGTCGAGATCGGCGGCAACCACGAGCGAGGTGTTCAGCCCGTCGGTCACGTAGAACACCGGTCCCGCGAAGGCCAGACCGCCGTTGCTCATGAACACCGTCACGCTCTCGAGGGCCGGTGCGTCGCCGTTGGTGGCAGCCACCAGGTCGACGAACGCATCGCCGTCGAGGTTGGCCGCCGCGAGACCCTCCGGTCGCACGAGACCGCCCACGGACAGGTTCGACGAGAACGTGTAGGCGCCGCGGTTCATCGCGAAGATCGACACGGTCCGGTCGTCGTGATTGGACACCGCGAGGTCGCGGTCGCCGTCGTTGTCGAAGTCGCCGAAGGCGGTTCCGCGGGGATCGTTGCCCACCGGGAAGGTGGCGGCGACGAACGTGGCGTTGCCGTTGTTCCGCAGGAAGGTCGCGGAGTTGGCCGCGCGGTTGGCCACGGCGAGGTCCAGGTCGCCGTCGTTGTCGGCGTCGGCCATCGACATGCCGCGAGGCTCGGTGCCGGTCGGCGTGGAGGCGCCCAGGGCGAAGACGCCGCCGGTGTTGATCACCGCGACGACCGCGTTGCTGTTCTTGAGGTTCACGGCGAGATCGATGTCGAGATCGCCGTCGAGATCGCCGGCGAGGATGTCCTCGGGGCCGGAGCCGTTGGGCAGAAGCACCGAAGCGCCCGCGGCCCAGGTGCCGCCGTTGTTCATGGCGAACTGGACGCGGTCCGGTCCTTCCACGGTGGCCGCGGCGTCGAGATCGCCGTCGCCGTCGAGGTCGATCAGCGCCACGCCGCCGGGCTGCGTGCCGATCGCCACGCCAATGCCGGCTCCGAGCGTGAAGCCGGGATCGGGGCCGGGGTTGCCGCCGCCGGGACCTTGGCAGTCGATGCAGTCGGGGCCTTCGCCCGCCTCGCAGATGCCGTTGCCGCAGACCGGATCGCCGCCACCGGTGCCGCAGGTGTTGACGATGACGGTGGCGTTGTTGGAGTCCTTGTTCGCGGTCACGATGTCGTTGTCGCCGTCGACGTCGAGATCGGCGAGCGTGACGCTCTCGGGCGAGGTGCCGACCGCCACGATCATGCCCGCCGCGAACGTGCCGTTGCCGGCGTTGGGCAGCAGGGAGACGTTGTTGGAGGACTGGTTGGCCACCGCGATGTCGGGATCGCCGTCGCATTCGAGGTCCGCAAGGGCGATGTACGACGGATCGACGCCGCCGGTCGGGTAGTTCGCCATCGGGGCGAAGCCCGCGCCGGTGCTGATGTAGACCGATGCGAAGTTCAGGCCGTTGCCGCTGGTGGCGACGCCGAGATCGGCGTTGCCGTCGGCGTTGAGGTCCATGGCGGCGATGCCCTCGGGGCGGAGCTCGCCGCCCGTCGAGAGGTTCGCGCTGAAGGCGAAGGTGCCGCCCGTGTTGGTGTAGATCGAGATCGTGCGGTCGTCGTGGTTGGTGACGGCCAAGTCCCGGTCGCCGTCGTTGTCGAAGTCGCCGAGGGCGGCTCCGCGCGGATCCTGGCCGGATGCAAGCGTTTGCACCGTGAACGAGCCCGATCCGTTGTTGGAGAGAACCGACGCGCTGTCCGACGAGCGGTTGGCGACGGCCATGTCGATGTCGCCGTCGCCGTTGATGTCCGCCGCAACCAGGCCGCGCGGATTCTGGCCGACGGCGAACTGGCCGATGCTGGCGAACGTGCCCCCGCCGCCCTGGAGGACGATGATGGCGTCGTCGTTCTGAAGCGCGACCGCCAGATCCGTCACCGAGTCGCCGGTGAAGTCGGCGGCCACGATGGCGCCGGCGCCGGAGCCGCTGGGAAGCAGCACCGCGGGACCAGCGGTGTAGACGCCGCCAGAGTTGACGAGGATCACCACGCGGTCCGGACCATCGACGGTCACGGCGATGTCGAGGTCGCCGTCGCCGTCGAAGTCGACGGCGGCGGAACCGCTGGGATTCTGGCCCGCGGCGACGCTCATCGGAGCGTCGAGCCCGAACTGGGCGTGGGCGGCGCCGGACAGGAATCCGGCCAGGGTGAGGCCGGCGATCGTGAAGCCGGCACGGGTGTGGATGAGGCGGGTCATGGTGGCGAACTCCTTGGTGAAGGCCCTTCCGGGCAGTGGGATGGGTGCTCTTTCCTTCACCACTGAGAAGAGAGAACAGGTCGAGGAGCAGGAACACCCCGCTCGGGGGAGGTGAGCGGCAGCGCAAGGCGCGTGATACATGGATGGCGCGGAACCTCGTGGAAAGTCGGGTGCCGGGAGCCGAGGGACGAAGGGACGAAGGGACGAAGGGACAGAGGGACAGAGGGGCGAAGAAGGCGATCCTTCGCTCCGTTGTTTCTTCGTCCTTCGATCTGTGGATCGCTACGGCCCGACGGTGCGCAGCGCTTCGGTGTCCTCGCCCTCGTCGTGGAGCAGGCGACGGCGGCGCGAGAAGAGTTCGCGCCAGGCGTCGAGCACACCGGTCGTCGACAGGTCGGCGGCGATGTCGCCCTCGCCGCGTCGATCGAGTTCGCTCACGGGGACGCGGCCGTCGGAGAAGACGGTCATGCGCCGCAGGCCTTCGCGCCGCATCACTCGCAGCGGCGCACGGGCCGCCAGGAGTGCGTCGGCGGGCCGATGCGGCTGCGGATCGAACGGCGGGGGACCTTCGAGGAGCGCCGCGCCGAGGAGATGGGACCAGCGGTCGAAGAAGGGTTCGATGTCCTCGTAGCTCTCGACCCGGCGCTGGAGGCGCGGGACGACCCAAGGCAGGCAGAAGCCGGCGGCACCGGGGAGATCGGAGAGCCGTCGGCGCACCGAGACCAGGTGCTCGAGGTTGAGGAGCGCCTCCTTGAAGCGGTCAACCCCCATCATGGCCTTGTAGGTGGCGGCGCGGTCCGCGTGCAGATCGACGCTCACGACGTCCACGCCCGCCGCCACCAGGCGGTCGATCGCGTCGCGCCCGCAGAGCAGCTCCGTGCGCACGTGCACGCCGCGCACGCCGGCCGCCTTGGCGATCGCCACGATCTGGTGCAGGTCGGGATGCCGGAGGGGATCGCCCACGCCGTCGAAGGTGACGACCGTGTCGCGCGACTCGCCCAACTGCGACAGGATGCGTTCGGCCTGCCGCAGCGTCATCGGCGAGCGCTGGATGGAGCCGCCCCGATGGGGACTGAAGGCGCCCGAGGCAAAGCGGCCGGTGCACAGCTCGACGACCACGTGCGGCGGGGTGAAGGTCGGGAGCTGCATCCACTGCTGCTCGATCGCACCGATGCAGCGGGCGGGTTCGAGGAGACCTCCGCCACGGGCGCCACGATCCGTCCGGTCGTCGCGATCGAGCACGAGCGGCTCGACCGCGCGCCGCATGCGGAGCTTGTACCGCGGCGTGTCGAACGTCGCTCGCACCAGACTTCGGCGCACGCCGTGGTCGATCTGCACGTTCGCGTCGCGGGCGATCGGATCGTGCTGCGGCGCATGCGGCTGGTAGACCAGCATCGACCCGATCGTGCAAAGCCGGTTGCCGGTGCAGAGCTCGCGCAGGAGCCCGATGCCCACCAGGCAGCCGGACACGCCCGGAGGCGCCTGTGTGAAGACCAGCGGCATCCGCTCCGGCAGCATCTGATGCCGGGCCACCAGAGCGTCCACGCCGGTGTGCTCGGAGACGTCCACGAGCGGCCAGTCCGGACCGCACAGGACCGCCGCCGTCAGTCCGCGCCGTTCCATGGCCGCGAGCATCGGCCTGGGGGCCAGCACCTCGTCGTAGATGCTCATGCCTCCAATGCCGCCGCGCCAGCTCGTGTCCGACCACAGCCGCGCGGCGATGATCGCCTCGCGCTCGGACCCGAAGACGCCGTCGCCGCACCGCTCGACGATCACCGGCAGTCCGATTGCGCCGCGATCGATCAGGCGGTTCTCGTCCCAGCCGTCCGGCGCCAGGAGCACGATCGATTCGAGCTTCCGCGAGCTGCCCAGGCGCTCCAGCGTGCGCTGGAGCACCGTCTTGCCCCCGAACTCC
>JAGQOG010000523.1 GCA_020427695.1 Phycisphaerales bacterium | reverse complement strand
GGGGCCCGGCAGCAAGGCGCGGGCATTCGCAACGACCAGCCGATCCGCCGAAGCGGGATGCGCAGCGAGCCCGAGGGCAAAAAGAAAAACGGCGGCCCCGCGCACCCGATGTCTCCTCCGAGCATCGAATGGCTTGCCGCCACGGTCGAAGGTAGTCCTGGATGCTGGCACGAGCAAGGAGAATCCCCTCAATCGCGAATCGCGGCGCTGTCCAATTGGACGTTTGATCGGCTCGAGTCGGTTCCTGCCCCCAGCTTGGGCGCGCATTGTTGCCGGCGGTCAACGCATGTGGTCAAGCGACCACACGGGCGAGCCGATGCAACGGTTCATGACGCCCGCGGACGACATCGTCGGAACACCATCGTCCGTCAACCGGTTCTCGGACCTCGCGGAACGCGGCGGCCTGCTGTCGTTGCAATTCGTGGCCCACGAGCTGAACACACTCCTCGACGGTTCGATGCGCCGACTCCGACTGGCCAAGCACAGCCTGTCCCCCTCGGCCGCCGACGATGCCGCGGCGTCCGCCACGATCCATCTGGACGCCGCGGAGGCGGCCATGTCCCGGATGGCCCGACTCCTCGAACAGACGATGCAGCAGGCCTCCACGGGCCCCAAGGGAGCGACCTTGGCGCCGTCGCGCCTCTTCTCGTCCTCGATCTCCCTGGCCGACGCAGTGGCGGAGGCGCTTCAGGATCTCGAACCTCGGGCCAACGAGGCCGCGGTCGAGATCCGCGTGGCCATCGACCCGTGCGTGGCGGCAGTGGCGGCGGGACCGCTGGTGGCCGTCCTTCACAACGGACTCCAGAATGCCATCGATGCGTGTGCGGCCAGTGTCGGCGGACCGCGCCGGATCGAGTGCCTGGCCCAGCGCCGTGGAAGCGAACTCGTCATCGATGTCCTCGACACCGGACCTGGGCCGGGCGCCGCGCCGCGCTCGAATCCCCGCGGCCACGGGATCGGACTGAACCTCTCCCGGCTCATCGTAGAGGAGCTCGGGGGAACGCTCGAGCTGAGCAGCGTCCCCTTCGCGCCCGGCGCCGTGCTCGAAGTCCGAGTGCCGTTGACGCGACTCAAGCGCTCATGAACGATCACGAGGAACATCCCGGCCCGCCGCAGACGCTCCCCCGCATCCTCGTGGTGGACGACGATCTCGTGGCGGCCGAAGGCCTGGCCACCTTTCTCGATGCCTGCGGCTACACCGCCGTCCCCGTCGCGAGCGCACGCGACGCGCTGGAGGCCATCGCCGCGACGCAACAATCGCCGGACGCGGACCAGCCTTCCTTCGGCGTCGTGGTGACCGACATGTCGATGCCCGGGATGGACGGACTCGAACTGATCCGGGAGCTGCGCGAACTGCGGCCGGACATCGCCGCGATCGCCTTGACCGGCTACGGCACGATCGAGAGCGCCGTCGAGGCGATCCGCGCCGGCGCCACGGACTACCTCACGAAGCCGGTCGTGGACGAGGAGCTTCGCATGGCGGTGGCGCGGGCGCTCCAGCAGCACCACCTTCTGGCCGACAACGCGCGTCTGCGCCGCCGCCTGGGACGATCCGAAGGACTCGAATCGATCGTCGGTGCCGACCCGCGGATGCTGCGCGTCTACGAGATCATCGAAGCCGTGGCGCCGACCCGAACCACCGTGCTCATGACGGGCGAATCGGGCACGGGCAAGTCGCTCATTGCCCGCGCCATCCATCGGACATCGCCTCGGGCGGCGCGCCCGTTCGTCGAGCTCGCCTGCGGCTCCATCCCCGAGACGCTCCTCGAGTCGGAGCTCTTCGGGCACGTGAAGGGTTCGTTCACCGGGGCACACATCGACAAGGTCGGCAAGTTCGTCGCGGCGCAAGGCGGCACGATCTTCCTCGACGAAATCAACTCCGCGTCGCCCGGCATGCAGCTCAAGCTCCTGCGCGTCCTGCAGGAGCGCAAGCTCGAGGCGGTCGGATCGAACGAAACCATCGAGGTCGATGTGCGGGTGATCCTCGCGAGCAACCAGCCGCTCGAGGACCTCGTCGCCCGGGGACAGTTCCGGCAGGACCTCTACTACCGCATCAACGTGGTCACCCTGGAGCTTCCGCCCCTGCGCCAACGCGTGGGCGACATCGCGCAGCTTGCCGGACACTTCCTCGATCGCCATGCGGACGAGTTGGGCAAGCGCATCTCGGGATTCAGCGACGACGCAATGCAGGCGCTGTGCGCCTACCGCTTCCCGGGAAACGTGCGCGAGCTCCAGAACATCGTCGAGCGAGCGGCCGTCCTGTGCCGCGGCACGACCATCGGCCGCGCGGACCTGCCGGAACACGTCCAGTCCCCCCGGGCCGGAGTCGGTCCCGCGACGACCGCGGCGGGAGCGTCCTCGGCAACGGGAGCCGCGGGCCTCGGCGCAGGTCTCGCGAGAGATGCGAACGGGGGCTCGGCGGTCGGGGACGACGCCGACGGGGATCGCCTTCCGCTGGCCCAGGCTCTCCTCGAGCCGGAGCGGCGCATCATCCTTGAAGCGCTCGAGCTGAACGGCTGGAATCGGCAACGGACGGCCGAGCAGCTCGCGATCAACCGGACCACGCTCTACAAGAAGATGCGGCTGCACGGCCTCGATCGACTCGGTCGCGCCGGCTAGCCGTACGGGCCGACTGTTTGGGCGAAACGCGGCGCGTTGGCGGTGGTACGCTGTGCGCATGACAGCTCTTCCGTTGACGCCGGATTCCGAGGACGCGGCCCCCACTCCCGCCGCCGGAACCGAATCGACTCCCTGTGCCAACGAGCCGCTTGCCGCTCGCCTCGAGGCGGTGCTCCTCGCTGCCGAGCGACCGCTGAGCGAAGCCCGGTTGGCCAGCATCCTCGTCCTCCGCGACGAGGACGCGAAGCCGAAATCGATCGTCGCCGCGATCGAGTCGCTGAACGCGGCCTATGCGGAGTCTGGGCGTACGTTCCGCATCGAGCATCTGGCGGGCGGATGGCGCATGCTCACCATGGCGTCGTACGGACCGGTCATCGCCCGCCTGCGCGGCGAACGACAGCAGGCCAAGCTCACACAAGCCGCCTTGGAGACCCTCGCGATCATCGCCTACCGGCAGCCCATGCTCCGAGCCGACCTGGAGGCGATCCGAGGCGTCGCGTGCGGAGAGGTGTTGCGAGGCCTGATGGAACGTCGCTTGGTTCGGATCGTGGGCCGTGCCGAGGAACCCGGTCGTCCGATGCTCTACGGGACGACGAAGGAGTTCCTCCAGGTGTTCGGCCTCGCCAGCGTGGACGACCTGCCCCCGGTTGGCGAACTGACCAAGGGCGGCGCGGGAACAGCCTGAGACGAGCAAGCTCCCCACCCGGGATGCCACTGACACAGGTGCCACTGATTGCTCGTGTGTGCGGGCAACCAGTGCCCCCGGGGCAGTCAGTGCCCTGGTGCGCGATCATCACCCAGCGTCCCCCACATCGCCCCCACCCCGATCGCCCAACCCTTGATCCCCCAACCCTCGATGCCTTGATGCCTCGATCCCTCGATCCCTCCCGACAAACTCGCAGACACAAATAAACGCAGCCGCCCGGGAAGGGCGGCTGCGTCGAGTGTCGACTAGGAGCGTCCGAACGCGTTCCGTCAGGCGCGACGGCGACGGCGACCGGCGAACCCGACGAGGCCGAAGATGGCCAAGCCAGCCGGAGCGGGCACCTGGGCCACGAACACGCTCGTGAACGAGGCGGAGTCGCCGGCCGTGAGTGCGAACGAGATGTTGATCGCCATCGTGTTGTTGATGGCCGGGCCGACCATGCTCGGGATCGGGGCGCCGAACGAGGCCGGGCCGATCGAGGCGCTCTGGAAGGCGCCAGCGGTGGCGCTGCCGCCAGTCAGGAGCGAGGCGACCGTGTTGCCGTCGATCAGGGCTGACCAGATCGAGCTGTTGGGAGTGATCGAGGAGAGCGTTCCGCCGCTGCCATCAGCAGTGATGCCGCCAGCCACCGAGCCGCCGATGAGGGTCGACGGGGTGATCGGGGTCACGGGCAGAATGATGGTCAACGAGAACGTCTGGGTGGCGAACCCAAAGTTCGTCACGACGATGTTGCCGGAGATGAACGGGTCGGCCTCGGCGTTGATGTCGTAATCCAACGACCAGTCGCCACCGAGCTGCTGACCCTGGTAGTTGTAGATCATCCCGCCGACGTTGGTGCCGTCCGGGTTGAACGTGAGCGGATCCTCACCGTTCACCGAGAACTGGAATTCGACCGCTGGGGGCGTTCCTGCGGCGGCGAACGTCGCGGGCAGGCCGATGGCGGCCGCAATTGCGATCGTCGCGGAGAACTTGCTCATGGACGCGAATGAAAAGGACATGTTTCCCTCCTAGACCTCTCTCGATCCTCTTTCTCGGATCGCTCGTAACT
>JAGQOG010000522.1 GCA_020427695.1 Phycisphaerales bacterium | reverse complement strand
GCGCCTGCCCATCGGGAACCAACGTCCTCCGGCCGAACGTCCCCCCGCCTCACCCCGTCGCAACCAGTTCCCGGCGCTCGATCGTCGCCCGCCGCGGCGACTCGTCCAGCGCTCGCTGCGGCTTGTCGCGCAGGAAGAAGCTCAGGAGCAGCGGGACCAGCAGCAGCGTGAACACCGTGGACACCGCGAGGCCGCCGAGGACCACGGCGCCGAGACCGCGGTAGAGCTCGCTGCCCGAGCCCGGCATGAGGACGAGCGGGAGAAGGCCGCCCAGGGAGGTGCAGGTGGTCATGAAGATGGGCCGCACGCGCGTCCGCACGCTCTCGGCGATCGCCTGCTTCGCGGGCAGGGGCTCGATGCGGTCGTCCTCGCTCTCGCCGAAGCCGCGGGTGAAGTTGATCGACTGGTGGACGATCAGAATGGCGTTGTTCACCACGGTGCCGATCAGGATGATGAAGCCGAGCATGGTCAGCACGTCGAGGTTCTGCACCGGCGCGTAGCGATCGTGGAGGCTCCAGGCGTGGACGGCCGCGAGGGCGGCGAACCCGCCGAGCGTCGCCAACGGCACGCTGAACATGATCACGAGCGGATAGAGGAAGCTCTGGAACAGCACCACCATGAGGAGGTACACCACGAGCAGCGCCAGGATCATCGAGCTCGAGGCCAAGCCCACGAACGAGCCGTCGCCCAGGAGCGCGTTTCGCACGTTCTGGAGCTTGCTGGCGGACCCCGTGTAGACCACCTCGACGCCGCGGGCGATCTGGCCGTTGGCCCGCAATCCGTCCACCGTGGAACGCACGTCCGCCATGACCTGTTCAAGCGGGAAGCCGGGCGGGGCCGTGAACTCGAGCGTGACTGCCCGCTGCCGGTCCACGTGGTTGATCTGCTGAGGCGAGATGGTGCGCCGAAGCTCCGCCAGGCTGCCGACCTGCACCACGCGACCCATCGGAGTGGCCACCGGCATGTCCGCCACGCTGAGGATGCCCTCCTTGCCCAACGCCTCCTGGGAGACCACGCGCAGGTCGATGTTGTCGCCCGCGATGCGGTACTCGCCCACGACGGCGCCGTCGCCGGCGGCCTGCACCGCCAAACCGAGATCGGCGGGCGTCATGCCGAGGTCGGCGAGGCGCCGCGGATCGGGCACGGCCTGAAGTTCCGGTCCCGGGATGCTGAAGTTGCTCGGGTCGGGGCGCACGGCACCGAAGCCGTACTTGCCGGCGAGCGACATGTACGACGACTGCGCGGCACCCGCGACCTGGTCGAGATCGTCGCCGGCGAAGTCGATCTTGATCGCCGAGCCGCTCGATCCGCCCAAGCGGAACAGCGGCACCTGGAACGCGAACGCCAGCACGCCCGGCAGGACCTCGGACCGCGTGGCCCACGAGAACAGCGGATTCAGATCCACCACCCGGGCCCCGTCGGACGCCACGCCACCGTGGAACATCGAGCCGGTGAACGCGACGAAGAAGTAGTTGTCGAGCGGCGGCGGCGTCACGTCGGGACCGGGACCGCCGCGCACCATGTCGAACGTCGGCAGCGACGGCAGCTTCGCCTCCGCCTGGGCCCGCTCCGCCGGATCCGCAATCTCGCCCGCCTCCCAGAAGGGGCGGAAACCCGCCTCGACCCGCTCGGCGATGTCGCGCTGCTGCTCGAGGTTGTACCCCGGCGGCGGAATGAGCATGCCGAAGATCAGGTTGCGATTGCCGGAGGGAAGATAGTCGGAGGGCGGCATGAGCCACCACGTGCCGAACACGCTGGCACCGGTCAAGGCCGCGATCACCACCACCCGCGCGACAACGCTCCGGTTCAGCATCCGCACCAGCCCCGCCACCATGCCGGGGAACCATGCGAAGATCGTGCGCGGCAGGTGGAGGAGACGCTCGAAGATGTTCTCCTTCCGGCCCGGCTTGGGGGTGCGCAGCCAGCGGGAGGCGGCTGCGGGAACGACCGTCAGCGACACCAGCAGGCTGATCACCACCGCCGCCGAGAGGGCGAGCGCGATGTCGCGGAACAGCTGGCCCGCCTCCTCCTGCACCAGGAGGATGGGCACGAACGCGGCGGCGGTGGTCAGGGTCGAAGCCAGCACCGCACCCGCCACCTCGCGAGCGCCGTCGTAGGCGGCGCGCATGGGCGTCTTCCCCATGTCGAGGTGGCGGAACGTGTTCTCCAGCACGACGATCGCGTTGTCCACCACCATGCCGACGGCGAAGGCCATGCCCGCCAGGCTGATCACGTTCACCGATCGGCCCAGCGCCACCATGCAGACGACGGCGCCGACCAGGGACACGGGAATGGCCAGTCCGATGATCACGACCGCCCGAACGCTCTGGAGGAACAGCAGCAGGACGAGAATCGCGATCGAGCCGCCCAGCCAGATGTTGTTGCGGACGAGGGACAGCGCGTCGTCGATGTAGATGGTCTGGTCGTACACCTGCTGGAGGTACAGCTTGCCGTCGAGCCCGAGGGCCTTGGTCTGGACGTCGAGGGCTCCATCGGGGCGGTTCAGCCCGGCGATCGCCTCCTGCAGCCCGGCCATCACCTCGATCACGTTGGAGCCGACCTCGCGCTGGGCATTGATGGCGATGACGGGGCGACCCTTCGAGCGCACGAAAGAGGTGGGCTCCTTGAAGGTCTCGACGGCCACGGCAACATCGCCGATGCGCACCGGGCCGGTCTCGGTGCTGGCGATCACCGTCTGCTCGACGTCGCGCACCGACTCGAACTGTCCCACCGTCCGCAGCCGCACGTCGAGCTTGCCGTCGCTGACCTGCCCCGCGGAGACGTTCCGGTTCGCGGCGTTCAGGGCGTTCACCATCCCGCGGAGCGTGACGCCGCGCCGGGCCAGCAGTTGCGGATCGAACTGCACCTGCACCTCCCGCTCGCGGCCGCCCAGCACGTTGACCTCGGAGACGCCGGGCACCCGCTCGAGCACCGGCGCGATCCGGTCCTCGGCGAAGTCCTGGAGGGTGCGGATGTCGAACCGCGGGTCGGTGGTGCCCAGGACGATCCAGGCGATGTAGTCGCGGTTCATCGGGTCCGAGACCTCGACCACGGGCTCGTCCACGTTGTCGGGGTACTTCGGAACCTGTCGCAGCTTGTCCGACGTCTCCCGCAGCGCCGCGGCGGGATCGGTACCGAGGTTGAACTCGAGGCGCAGCGTCGCCGTGCCCTGCACCGCGCTGCTGGTCATCTCGCGGAGGTTGGCGACGCCCTGAAGCATCTCCTCCTGGCGGTCCACGATCTCCCGCTCGATCTCGTCGGGGCTGGCGCCTTCCCAGCGGGTGATCACCGAGACGACCGTGTCCTCCACGTTCGGCGTGAGCTGGATCGGGATGCGGCGCAGGGCGAGCAGCCCCGCCATCGCCACGAGGACGACGCCGACCGCGACGGTGATGGGTTGGCGGACGGAGAGCGACGGGAGGTTCATGGACCGTCAGTGTAGGAAAGGGACGTGGATGCGGTCGATTCGGCCCGTGGCGCCGCCCGCTTCGTCGCGGGCGGCGCCAACGGCAGCCGACAGGTGCCGGCCGGGGCGCCGTCATGCGGGTTGGGGAACCGGCGCGTCGCCGTCGTCCGGGGGAGCCTCCGGCGGAGGCGTGGGCGGGATGTCGCCGAAGTCCATCTCGCCGGAGAAGTACTGCGCGAGAACGCGCAGCGCCAGCCGTTCGACGGCCCGCTCGGCAGCGCTCAACTCGGGCGCAGCGACCGCGCTGTCCGCCGGATCCGTGCGGATGCGGCAGTGGTCGAGGAAGGCGAGCGCGG
>JAGQOG010000521.1 GCA_020427695.1 Phycisphaerales bacterium | reverse complement strand
GACAAGCTCGCCCGTACGAACCGGCACTTCGCCAACGCGGTGAACATGAACCGCGGAGTCCTGACGAACCAGGCCGTGGCGGACGCCCATGAGCTCCAGTTCGAGCCGTTGACCGTCTGACGAAGGGATCGGGCGCTCGTACCGTGGGTGTCACGGCAATCCACGTGCGCGGGGACACCCGCGCGATGTCCATTCGGTCCACTCGGTCCACCCCACCGGCCATCGGCCAGGTGTCTTGCATCCCTCGCCTCACCCGATAGGCTCCGCTTCCATGCCCAACCCGTCCTGTCCCTCCCCATGCAACGTGCTGCTTCTTGGCAACGGAGGCCGCGAGCATGCGTTGGCATGGCGACTGCGGCAGTCGCCTCGACTGGGCGCGTTGTGGCTGGCGAACCCCGGGAACGCCGGACTCGACGCGCTCGGGCGTGCGTGCCCCGAGCCGATGGATCTCAAGAACGCGTTCCAGATGAAGCGCTGGTGCGATCGGAACGACATCCACCTTGTCGTGGTCGGTCCGGAAGGTCCCTTGGCGGCCGGCATCGTCGATGCCCTGGCGGCCCCGCACCGTCAGGTGTTCGGACCGACCCGCGAGGCCGCTCGCCTCGAGGCGGACAAGGCCTTCGCAAAGCAGGTGATGCGTCACGCGGCGATTCCGACCGCCGAGGCACGGGTGTTCACGGATCCCTCCGCCGCCCGGCGCTACGTGGAGGCACGCGACGAGCCGTTCGTCGTCAAGGCCACCGGACTCTGTGCGGGCAAGGGCGTCGTGGTGTGCGACGATCTCGAGGAAGCGCTCGGGGCCATTGATCGGATGATGGTTCGTGCCGAGTTCGGCGACGCGGGGCGGACGGTCATGATCGAAGAACGAATGTCCGGACCGGAGGTCAGCGTGCTGGCGTTCGTTGACGGTCGGACGATCTGGGTCATGGATCCCTGCCAGGACCACAAGCGCGTCGGCGAGGGCGATACCGGACCCAACACGGGAGGCATGGGCGCGTACTGCCCGACGCCCGTGATCGACGATCGGACCCTGACGATCGTGGAGCGGGAGATCCTCGTGCCCACGGTCGACGCGCTTCGCCGCGACGGCGTGGTCTACCGGGGCGTCCTGTACGCCGGGATCATGCTCACCCCTGCCGGACCGAAGGTCCTCGAGTTCAACTGTCGTTTCGGCGATCCGGAGTGCCAGCCGCTGATGCTCCGCCTCCGGTCCGACCTGGTTGAACTGCTGTGGGCAACCTGCACCGGCGCGCTCGACGAGGCGGAGGTGCGGTTCGATCCTCGTCCCGCCTGCTGCGTGGTGATGTGCTCGGCCGGCTACCCGGGTGCGGTCGAAAAGGGTGCACCGATCGAGGGTTTGGACAAGGTGGGCGAACTGGCCGGCGAGGGCGAGGAGATCGTGGTGTTTCACGCCGGGACCGCCCGCGGACCCGACGGATCGATCGTGACCAGCGGCGGACGGGTGCTGGGCGTCACCGCCATGGCGGGCACCCTCGAGGCCGCTCGAGACCTGGCCAATCGAGGATGCGACCGCATCGCGTTCCCCGGCGCACACTTCCGCCGGGACATCGGGGCGAAGGCCGCGCCGGCCGCGGGGCGCCCGAACGAACTTCCGACCGAATCGAGTTGACCGTCGGGAATTCGGCAACCGTTCCGCCCGCGGCACGGAACCTCCGGGAACAGCGGCACTTGTTGTGCATCCAACCGATGCTGATACGATAGA
This sequence comes from Phycisphaerales bacterium, assembly GCA_020427695.1. Classification (GTDB taxonomy): domain Bacteria; phylum Planctomycetota; class Phycisphaerae; order Phycisphaerales; family SM1A02; genus JAGQOG01. The sequence goes on along the minus strand of JAGQOG010000521.1, from coordinate 32,094 downwards.
ACCAGCGGTGCCGACCGGACCCTGAACAGGTCCGGTCAGGACTCGGATGCGGACTCCACCAAGCCCGCACCCTTGTCGCAACGGCGGTGCCGCCCACGCCCTTTGGCCTCCAACCGGAGATTCCGAGCATGCTCATTCGGGTGGTCATCGGAACGTCACTGCTGATCGCGTCGGCAGCCACGTTCCCCGCATTCGGCGCCGATGCCGGCGACATCACGCCTCGCACGCCCCTTCGGAAGCGGCCGACGGCCAGCCTCCGGATCCCCGTCGATGCGACGGGCCGAGTGGTGGCGACGGGCAATCTCGTGGTGAAGTTCAACGACAGCGTTCGCGCTCGTGCACCGCGAGCCGGCGCCAAGCACGTCAGCTCGCTGAGTCGCGAGAACATGAGCGGCGTGGACGAGATCCTCGCCGAGCACGGCCTCACGATTCGCCAGGCGATCAACAAGGAAGCCTCGGCCCTCGCCCAACTCCAGCAGCGGGCCGTGGCCCACAGCCAGCGGGCGCAACCCGATCTCGCGGGCCTGATGTTCGTGCAGGGCCCGCTCGAGGCGCTGTTGGACGCTTCACGCGAGTTGAACGAGTTGCCATCGGTCGAGTTCGTCTACTTCGAAGAGGAGATGATCACGCACCGGCTGCCTGCGCCCTCCCCGATGCCGGCACCCGCGCCAGCACCGATGCTCCTCGGCGGAACGCCGCCCGCGTGCGGCGAGGCGGCGCAGGACTGCTACACCTTCGATCCGGACAATCCCCCCGGAGCGCCGAACTGCAGTGACGCGAACTGCTGCGAGCTGGTGGGCTCGATCGATCCCTTCTGCACCGACGACTTCGGCGAGTGGGACCAGCTCTGCACCGATCTGGCGAATCTCTACTGCATGGACGGCGACCGGTGCGCGGCGAACTCCGTCGCGGGCGGCTGCTTCGACGCCCACAACTCGCCTGGCTGCGCCACGGAGGACTGCTGCAACGCCGTTTGCGACATCTCCCCGGTGTGCTGTCAGCTTGTCTGGGACGATCCCTGCGTCATCCTGGCCCAGGCGAACTGCCTGAATCCCGGCGATGGTCCGTCGCCCGACTTCTCGATGACCTCCGCGACGGTGGAGAACCGCCTCCAGAAGTACACGACGCCCGAGACCTCTGTGGAGGGCGACGCGTTCTTCGACACCTACGGCTTCACGGGCGAGGGACTCTCTCTCGCCGAGTTGGAGGAACTGGGTCAGACCCTGCTCGACCAGTACGGCGCCGGCGAGGCCAACGGCGCCCGCGGCCTCGGGATCAAGGTCGGCGTCGTCGAACACACGGCGTACGTCACGGGACCGAAGGTCTCCGAGGGCGGCACGCTCTGGCACGAAGACCTCGAAGACGTCATCCCGGAGCCGAACCAGACGATCATCACGATCTCTGGCGGTGTCCTGAATCCCGACCACGGCACCGCGACGCTGGGAGAAATCGTGGCCGCGGACAACGGCTTCGGCGTCACCGGCATCGCCCGCGATGCCCAGGGCTACTTCTTCCCCATCGTGTCGGTGGAGGAAGGCGGACGAACCCTGAACGCGATCGCCACCGCGATGCAGACCTTCGACGCCGGCGACGTGCTGAACTACTCGATCGGACCGGGCGGCGGCGGAACGCTCGTCAGCCAGGAGGGACCGTGGATTCTGATCCGGCTCGGCTCCGACCTCGGCATCACGTCGTGCATCTCGGCCGGCAACGATTGCTTCAACCTCGACGACAACGGCCAGGCGAACGGTCAGGACAGCGGGGCCATCATCGTCGGCGCCTGCTGGCCGGGCGCACCGGCAACCCCGCCCCTCGGCCTGGGCCGCTACTGCCGCCTCGGGTTCTCGAACCACTGCCAGGCGTGCGATCCGACGAGCCTGGTGCACGTGTCGGCGTGGGGCATTGACGTCACGACGTGCGGTGGCGGCGACCTGTTCGCGCCGCCGATCCCGGGCAGCAACCCGCCCGAGATCGACCACGCCCGAACGTACACCGGCACCTTCAACGGCACGTCGTCGGCCGCCCCGATCATCTCCGGATTGGCGGCGTGCCTCCAGGGACTCGCCAAGCAGTTCTACGGCACTTCGCTGACACCCGAGTCGCTGCGCAACGTGATCTCCGGAAACGTCTTCCCGCAGTGCGAGGTTCCAGCGGGCGCCCTGCCGGGCTCCGAGGAGCCCTTCCAGTGCGGCGGCGACTTCAACCCCGACGCTCCCGCCCGCCTGATCGGCGGGTTCCCGCAGGCGTTCGAGGGCGGCATCGGCGTGATCGCCGGCAACTTCTTCTCCGCATCGCCGGCCGTGGACTACAAGGTCGTCACCGGCACGCAGTTGTCCGGCAACCTCAACAGCATCAAGGCCCCGGACAACCAGTTCCTCGTCATCAAGGCGCGGCAACTCGGCTCGGGCGGAACGGGTCAGGGCTACGGCCCGCCGATCACCTACCTCGTTGGCGGATACACCACCGACATCGAGGTGACGATGTTCACCACGCTGGAACCGGCCCAGGTCTCGGTGCTGGGGGTGGAATCGATCTCCAACACCACCCAGGACTTCGTCCTCGTGGCGCAGTACGTCTACAACTGGGACTCGAACCGGTGGACGCTGCTTCCCACGATCGACTTCACCGGACCAGCCGGGATCGATCTCCAGAATCTGGTGAACAAGCCCGAGTCCCACGTCAGCACGGACGGCGTGATCTATGTCCGGGTGTGGACCTGCGGGCTCGGTGCCGTGCCGCAGTACAACACCCGCCACGACTACATCACGATCCTGCTTTCCCCGGATCCGACGTTCGATCCGTTCGGCGGCTGATCGGTCCCCCGGATCGGATCGTTCCCACATGACTCCCCGCTCCCCGGCGATGGCCGGGGAGCTTTTTCTTTGCCGATCCTCGGGGGTCAAGCGCCGGTTCCGCCCACGCCGCACTCGTGACGGGCGAGATCTCCAGATCCTATGTTTTCAGAATCTTCTGAAAAGACACGTCCAACCGCCCCGAATCCTCGTACGATTCGACAACGGCAGGCGGTCCAACGGCAAGGAGGCATGCATGACGACCGAGGAATCGACACCGATCGGGCTCCCCGAGGCCCAGGATCGGTTCATCGGCCTGTGGGGGGAAATGGGCTCGGCATGGGGCATTCCGCGCACCATGGCCGAGGTGCATGCCCTGCTCTACATCTCCGGCGAGCCCATGAACACCGACGACGTGATGGCGCGTCTCCGCATCAGCCGCGGCAACGCCTCCATGACGCTGCGCACACTGTGCGAGTGGGGAATCGTCAGCCGTGTGCACAACCGTGGCGATCGCAAGGAGTACTTCCGCGCCGAGCAGGACGTCTGGAAGCTCTTTGCCACCATCGTTCGCGAACGGAAACGGCGCGAGTTCGATCCCTTGCTCGACGCCTTGCGGGCCTGCCGAACGATGACCGAGCAGCCATCCGCCGGCGGCAAGCGCCGCATCGACCCGCAGTCGGCGGACCTGGAGGCGCATCACCGCCGGTTGGACGAGATGCTGGGGCTGGTCCGGACGCTCGACTCCCTCAGCGAGCGCGTCATCTCCCAGGGCGGCATCGGATTCCGGACCGCCGCCAAGCTCTTAGCCAAGGTGTCCTAGTCGTGTCCGGGTTGGCGGCCCACATTCTCGACGAATCCACCACCGCGAAGGCAGGCGACCCATGACCGTCGTCAACCAAACCCGGCCGCATGCCCCCCAGGTGGCCGCTCCCCTTCGACTCGCCGTGTCGTGGACGGTCTCGGTGTCGCCAACGAGCCTGGCGGAGCACTCGACGGTCGATTCCCTCGCCGAAGGGCAGCTCGTGTTCGAAGCGGTCGAATCGGAGGATGGCGCGTGGCGGGCCTCCTCGCGGCTTGAGTTTGTCGATCGCAGCACGACGCTCCTCGACGGATTGATCGTCGCCGGCAGGCTCACCGATCTCGGATCGGCGGTCCAGCTGGACCTCCATGCCGCGATCGAGCCACCGGCCGAGCCCCTCTTCTCGGTGCTGGTCAAAGGCGATCGGACGGTGTACGTCCGCAGCTCGCTTCCCGCCATCGCTGGTCTTGGCGGCGGAACCTACGACCCGCCCGTGGGGACGCTCCGCCCGACCGGAGATCCATGAGGCCCGAGCCGGCGATCGATCCTCAGTTGACTGCGCCCGCTGCGGCTGCCATCATCATCCGACCTTCACGGGACAGGTGGCCGAGCGGCTGAAGGCACCGGTTTGCTAAACCGACATACTGGGTATTCCTGGTATCGCGGGTTCGAATCCCGCCCTGTCCGCTTGTTTTCCGTGCGGCCCGCCCTTTCGGCGGGCCGTTTTCGTTTCGGGGGTGATGGATGATCGGCATGCCAAGCGTCGTCCGGGTCGGCTGGATGCTGCTGTGTGGCGATTGCACCGAACTCGTTGAGTCTCCACCGGCCGGCGGAACAGATTCCAGCCGTCCTCCCAACAATGCACTGCCAACAATGCACTGATAGGGGTCCCCGTTCGATCTCGGGCGCCCTCGGCGGAGAGCCGGAGGGAGGAAGGGAATGCTGACGAGCGTGTTCGCTGGGTCCCACTGCGCGGGCGACCACCTGGATCATGTTGGCGGCCCCCGTGTCCCTGCGTCCCTACGTCCCTTCGTCCCTGGAAGCAACGCAATCGGTCTTCACCTGGGATCCCTTTGACATGCCCACCCTCACCTGCGATCGCTGCGACAAGTCGTTCGAGATCGATCTCGCGAAGTCGGGACCCAAGGTCGCCTGTCCCTTCTGCGGAGACATCAACCGCGTTCCGGCCGACACGGGCTCGGCACCGATCCCGAGTTCGACGCCGAATCCCGTCCGAGCTTCGCCGACGCGCGACGACGGCCGTACGGCCTTGGGACTCGACTCGGGACCGGTCGATGCCGACGCGGACGAGCGGGTGCTCCTGATCGTCCAGCAGGCGATGTTCCGCGCCCATCCGTTCTGGTACGGGCTCATGGTGCTGATGGGGCTCGGCGGGCTCGTGATGGCCGTGGTGGGAGCGATCGGCACGGTCACGCTCCCCTTGGGCTGGATCGGACTGGGCATGCTGATCGCCGCCGGATTGTGGTGGATGATCTGGTGGGCGGCACCGCACCGCTGGATCAAGCTGATCGTGACCACCAAGCGCACCATCCGGCGCGAGGGCATCGTGATGCGCCGCACGTCCGAGGTTCTGCACAAGCACGTCACCAATGTGGTCATCGAGCAGGGCTTCCTCGATCGCGTGCTGGATGTGGGCTACATCGGCCTCGACACCGCCGGCATGGGTGGCGAATCGGGCCGGGACGGCACCCGGAGCGGGGTCGAGATCGAGGTCTCGAACATCCCGCACCCCTACCGCGTGAAGCAGACGATCGACCAGTACCGCTTGGGCTGACGGCTTCGCGCATGGGCGCCCGTGGCGCCGGCGGCGCTGCTATCCTCCGCTCCCATGCGCATTCACGAGTACCAGGCTCGACAGCTCCTCGCCGACGCCGGCATTGCGGTCCCCCCGGGGGCGATGGTTCAGAACATCGACGACGCCGTCGCCCAAGCCAAGGCGATTCTCAACGGCGGCGCGCCGATGGTGGTGGTCAAGGCCCAGGTGCACGCCGGCGGGCGCGGCAAGGCAGGTTTCGTCAAGGTGGTGCGAACCGCCGAAGAGGTGCGGGAGGCCGCCGCCTTCATGCTCAGCCACCGCATGATCTCACCCCAGACGCCGCCGGAGGGGCTGGAGGTGAAGCGGCTGCTGGTGGCCGCGGGCGTCGAGATCGCGAAGGAGTACTACCTCGCGGTGGCAGTGGATCGCGCTCGCCGAACGGCCACGCTCATCGCGTCGGCGGAGGGCGGCGTCGAGATCGAGGCGGTGGCGGAGCGCAACCCCGCCGCCATCCTCAAGGAACCGCTTCATCCGCTCGCCGGTCTCCAGCCGTACCAGGCCCGCAAGCTGGCCTACGCCTTGGGCTTCAGCGGGCGCCAGGTGGGCCAGGCCGCGGACATCATGCAGCGCCTGACCCGCGTCTTCCACAACACCGACGCCTCGCTGGTCGAGATCAACCCGCTCGTCGTCACGCCGCCCACGGAGGCGCATCCCGACGGACAGGTGCTGGCGATCGACGCCAAGTTCAGCTTCGACGACAACGCGCTCTTCCGCCAGAAGCGCATCGCGGAGATGTTCGATCCGACGGAGGAGAACCCCGCGGAGCTGCGGGCCAACGCCGCCGGACTCTCCTACGTCGCCCTCGACGGCAACATCGGATGCCTGGTGAACGGCGCCGGGTTGGCCATGAGCACCATGGACATCATCAAGCTCCATGGAGGCGAGCCTGCGAACTTCCTCGACGTCGGCGGCAGCGCCTCCGAGGAGGCGGTGACGGAGGCGTTTCGCATCATCCTGGCGGACACGGCCGTCAAGGGCGTTCTGGTGAACATCTTCGGCGGCATCATGCAGTGCGATCGAATCGCTCGGGCCATCTCCTCCGCGGCGAAGGAAGTGGGCTTCCAGGTGCCGCTCGTCGTGCGCCTGGAAGGCACGAACGTGGACGCGGCCCGTGCCATCCTGGAGGAGGCGCGGAAGGAGATCCCCTCGATGCAGTCCGCAAGCGACCTGACCGACGCCGCGAAGCGGGTCTGCGCCGCGGTCGCCTGAACCGCCCCTTCCCGCCCCGAACCCCACCCATTGGCGCACGACGCATGCTGGTCCTCTTCGACATCGACGGCACGATGCTGCTCACCGAGCGGGCAGGCGTCGCGGCGATGCTGGACGCGGGGCGCGAGCTCTTCGGCACGGCCTTCTCCTTCGACGGCATCGAAGTCGCGGGTCGCCTGGACGCGCTGATCTGGTCGGATCTGGCCCGACGGAACAACATCGACGCCACCGAGGCGAACCACGCCCGCTTCCGCGCGACCTACGGCACGCACCTCGCCCGCAAGCTGCGCGACACGCACCGCGCGACGCCGCTCCCCGGGGTGGTCGATCTCATCGACCGCATGGCGTCCTCGGCGGGAGTCACGCTCGGCCTCCTCACCGGAAACTATCCGGAGACGGGTCGCGAAAAGATCCGTTCGGCCGGCATCGACCCCGACCGATTTGGCGTGGCCGCGTGGGGAATCGACGGTCCCACGCGTCGTGACCTTCCTCCCGTGGCCATGTCCCGTTGCCAGGTCCTGTCGGGACGTGCGGTTCGGCCGGAACAGGTGGTGATCATCGGCGACACGCCTCACGACGTCGATTGCGCTCGCCATCATGGATGCCGGTGCCTCGCCGTCGCGACCGGCGCGTTCACCGTCGCCGAATTGGACGCCGCCGGGGCCACGCGAACCGTGGAGTCGCTCGCCGCGACCGACGACCTCGCGTCGTGGATCCTCGGTTTCCGCGCGGCGCCGACGAGCTGAGCCGACCGGAGGATCCGCCATGACCGACCTCGGCGCCGCGCCGCTTGCACCCGTGGGAGAAGGCGAGCGCATCGTCGCCCTCGACGTGCTGCGCGGCGCGGCGCTCTTCGGCATCGTCATGGCGAACCTGCCGTTCTTCTCGCTGCCGTTCCTCCAGGTGGTTGGCGGGCCGACGACGGAACGCCTTGCCCCGTGGGACGCCGCAGCGTGGCTGCTCGTGCAGTCCCTGGTCAACTACAAGTTCATCTCGCTCTTCTCGCTGCTCTTCGGCGCCGGCTTCATGGTCCAGGCCGCGCGGGCGGCAAGCGCGGGCCGATCGGTTGCTCCCACGTACCTGCGCCGGCTCCTGGTCCTCGGACTCATTGGCCTCGTCCATGCGCTGCTCCTCTGGTACGGCGACATCCTCTTCATCTATGCGGTGCTGGGCACCGTCCTCCTTCTGGTGCGGAATCTGTCCCCACGTGGACTCGTCATCTTGGCCGTGGTCCTGTTGGCCGTCGCGTTCGCCTTGGCGACGGGCGTTGCGGTGCTCGAAGCGGCGTTCGCTTCCACCGCCAATGGAACGGCCGCGACCGCCGAGTCCTCCGAGGCCGAGCTGGCCCTGCGGGGCGTGGAGGCGCTGCGCGCCTCGGGCGGCGATCCGGCGACTCCGGTCTGGGTCGCCGGGGAGACCGCCGCGTACCGCGAGGGGCCGTTCGTCGACGCGCTCGTGTTCCGGGCCGTGACGTGGCTCTACACGATCCTGTCGGCGGTCTTCGGATTCGGGTGGCACGTGCTGGCACTGTTCGTGCTTGGCGCGGCCATGATGAAGACGGGCTTCTTTGGTCGCGAGCAGCGCTCCCGACAGGTTCGCTTCGCCCGGATCGGGATCGCCATCGGCTTGCCGATCGAACTCGGCGCGTCCATCCTGATGCTGAGCCAGGGACAGGCGACCGGGTGGCTCCATGCCGCGGCGACACCCCTTCATGCCGTCGGGAGCGTGGTCCTCTGCCTGGGCTACGCCGGCCTGATCGCGGCGTGGGCGAACCGGGATCGTCGGCCGGCCGGCGTGGGAGTGCTGTCCTCCTTGGGAAGGATGGCCCTGACGTGCTACCTCCTGCAGACGGTGCTGGCGACCGCGCTGTTCTACTGGTGGGGATTGGGCTGGTTCGGCTCCCTTGGACGTGCGTCGATGATCCTGGTGGCGATCGGCATCTACGTTGCGGAAGCGGCGTTCGCCATGCTCTGGCTCCGGCGCTTCCGCATGGGTCCGGCCGAGTGGGTCTGGCGCACCCTGACCTATCTCCACCCGCCCGCCCTGCGGAGAGCAGTCGCCTCCGCTACAGTCTGACCGTCCGCACCCGAGCCCCGCATGAGCTACGGCGCCCTCTGCTCCGATTTCTACGTCAACCAGAAGATCGCCCTGAAGCTCGACCTTCCCGGCGCGCGGGAGACCGTGCTGGACATGTTCGATCGGATCCGGCGCGAGTTGCCGCAGATGGATCGCTTTCGCCGGTACGAAGGCGAGCTGGCGCTCGAGTCGCCCGACGAGGAACGCTCCTACTGCTGGGCGGCGCTGCGGCAGACCAGCGTGCGCAGCGGGTGGGTGAATCCCGAGTCGCTCGTGCAGGCGTATCGCCTGCACCGCCTGATCCTCGAGACGGCGCCGTACTTCCTCTCGATCAGCCCGCTTGACGTCGACCACTTGGAGCTCGTGTTCGGCTTCGACTTCGAGGCCGAGCGCAATCGCGACGCCATCGTGTTCAACGCGCTCCTGGCCGACACGCCGTTGGCGGCGCTGGTGGACAGCGCCAGCGAGACCGTTCTCGAGGCGCAGCCGCTGATCGGCATCGCGCTCGACGAGGACCGCCACACCCAGGCGTTTCTCGAGATCAAGACCCGCGGCCGCCCCAACGAGGCCGGCGGCGGACCGAACGCCGAGCCGATCAGCATCTACCTCACGGTTCGCCACCTCGGCACGCTGCGGGCCATCGAGGACTTCACGACGGCGTTCGCCGCCTTGGCCGGACATGCAGAGCGCTTGGCGGAACAGCGGGTGATTCCGCACATCGTCGTGCCCATCCGCGAGGCGATCGTGACCGGCGGCTGATGCGGGCGCCGGCCGTCCGAGAAGTCGCCGCGCAGCGGATCGACTTCGGAATCCATCGGATTTGCAGCGCCTCGGCGCTTCGCTGCACGCAAGATCTCACGACCGCCATGAACTGGGACACGCTCGAGAAGCTGAACCGCGCCGTCGAGTTGAAGGACGCCTCCACCGCCGCGCACACGGCTCGGGTCGCCCTCTACTCCCAAGCGGTCGCAGAGAGCCTCGGGCTGGCCGTCGAACAGGTCGAGCGTGTCGTGGCCGCGGCGATCGTGCACGACATCGGGAAGATCGACATCCCCTCGACGATCCTCGCCAAACCCGGCCGCCTGACGCCCGAGGAGTTCGAGGTGATGAAGACGCACACCGTGCTCGGCCACCGTCGGCTGCTCGAGATGGGCGAGCGCGATCCGGTGGTCCTCGACCTCGTCCGCTCCCATCACGAGCGGCTGGACGGCTCGGGGTATCCCGACGGGCTCGTCGGCCATGCGATCCCCGTCGCCGCCCGCCTGTTCGCCGTCATCGACACCTTCGATGCCATGACCTCGCTCCGTCCCTACCGGGAGGAGGTCGGCGAGCAGGCGGCGCAGCGAGCCCTCGAGGAGTTGCGCGAACGGGCCGGCACCTGGTACTGGCCCGAGGCCGTCGGAGCGTTCGTCGACCTCTACAAGCAGCGCGGGCTGACCTGGATCCTGCACCACTTCAACGATCGGGAGTCGATGCGCGACCTGTCCGCCCCATCGGCCGCCGAGCTGGCCGACCTCTGTCGAGACCTGTCGAGCGGGAAGGCGCGCAGCTGATCCGCAACGAGCGTGCCCGGTTGGCATACAACTTGGACCGGCACCATTGGCCGGCTCCCCCCTTGCCTGCCCGGAGCTCGTCGAAGGGGCCCCGATTGCCACCCCTCCTTGAACCCCGCTTCGGATCCGATCCACATGCCGATCGCCCCGGTGCTCCTCGTCCTCGCCGTTGCCGCAGTCGGTCCCGGCGACAGCCTCGATCGGCTCCGCGAACTGGAGGACCGGACCGTGGCGGCGGACTACGAGGGTGTGGCCGCCGAGACGGCGATCCAAGACATCTCGACGCAATCGGGCGTGGCCATCTGGGCCGATTGGGAGGCGCTGCGCGGCATCGGCATCGGTCGCGATGACGAGATCACGCTCCGGCTGCGAGCAGTGCCGGCGCGGGCGGCACTCCAGGCCGTCGCACTCTCGCTCGGCGACGAGGAGAATCACCCCGTCGTCGAGGCGGACGAAGGCCGTGTGGTCCTCACCAGCACGCGCGGCGCGGCGGCGCTGCGATTCACACGCGTCTACGACATCCGCTCGCTGCTCTCCGATGCGTCGCGCGCGGCGACCGCCACGGACGCCGTGCGCCAGAGCCTCCGGGATCGGCAGGATCCGCTTCCACCGCCGCCGCCAGACACCAGCGAGCCGAGCCAGGTCGAGGAGCCGGTCGCGCCGAAACGGGACGTGCCGTTGATCCCCGGCGAACGACGGAGGCCGGACTTCGAGATCCCGCCGCTTGAGCTGCCGGACGAACCGGAATCGGACGACCTGCCGCCCCTGGTCCGCCTCATGATGGACCACATCGATCCCGATGCCTGGATCGGCCTCGGGGGCGTGCGGGCCCGCATGGATGAACGCGCGGGCTTGCTCATGGTCACGGCCACGCCCCGACTCCATTTGGCGCTCGAACGGCTGATCGAGCAGCTTCAGCAGCTCCAGTCGGACTCGGTGCCGCTGGAGATCGCGGTGATCGCCATCGATGCCGCACCGCTGGAACTGCTCGAGCGGCGACTGCAACCCGGTTCGGCGGCGTTGGCGGCCGCCCTGCTCGAACTCGGTCCCGATTCCATCGTCTGGCGAACGCGGACGGTTGCCACGGCGGGCGCCACCAGCAGCGCCGAGACCTTGGACGGTGCGCTCGCGGTGCACGTGGAAACGGTGCGCCGATTCGATCCTGCGTTGGGTCGGTTCAGCCTTGATCTCTCGGTGAAGGTCCGGCGCGACGGACAGGAGTCGTCGGTGCGTGGCACCCTGGTGACCGGCGCCCAAGGCGGAGGCGTTCTCGAACTTCCTGCGACCGGCACGGACAGCGGGGAACGCCTGGTGGCGGTTGCGTTGGTCGGCGCGAGCCGGTGAGCGGGGTGTCGCGGACGGGTGCCTGGGGGGACACGATCGGGACGATCGAGAGAAGTCCGTGGGGTGACGATCGGCACGGCCAAGATGGCCGTGGCACCCGTGGGACCGGTGGGACCGGTGACACGTGCGGAATCACGTCAACGTCGGCACGGCCAAGATGGCCGTGGCACCCGTGGGACCGGTGACACGCGCGGATCAGTTGGCGTTGGCGGCCAGGTGCTTCGAGACGCTCGCCAGGTCGGGCACGATTTGCGGCGTGACCCGCAGGGTGAACGACTCGCCGACCTTGACTTGGACCACCTTGGTGGCCTTCGCGCGCGAGGTCCACATGCGGCCACCACGCTGATGCACGTCGTTGTCGAAGCGCCGACGACGGGACGAGAGCCGGGTCAGGGTGCGCTGCACCTCGGGCTGCATGCGCATCAGGCGGAAGATCGTCTTCTGCCCCGAGACGCTCGCCGGCAGGCTCGTGATCGTAAAGGTGTAGGTCTTGTTGGGGGCGATCGCGTCGGCCATGGCACACTCCGTCCGAAGTCGAGCCGGGCAGTGTAGCAGGGGCAACCGGGGGTGCCAAGCCGGCGGGACCGGTGGCCTATCCCGCTCCCTCAGCGTCCCGAACGAGGTCCACAACCGACCCGACGGGGTCGCGATAACCCATGACGTGCTCGATGGCCCCTCCCCCGAGGTCGAAGTAGGGCCAGGTGCCGGCGGGGCGGAACCCCATCCGGGCCAACGCCGCCTGGCCGGCCTGGTCCATGGTGTCCCACGGCAAGACCACCCGTTGGGCCCCGAACCCCCGCGCCGTGGACCAGATCGTCGCCAGGAGCTCGCTGACGGCAGCCTCGGAATCCGCAAGCGTGCGGCGGCTCGCCAGCTCGATCTCGATCCGCGGCACGCCGGGCTCGGTCGAACGGCCCTCGAGATCGAGGATGGCCCCGGCGACCGGAACCTGGTCGTCCTCGACCACGTGAACCACCCCCGCGATGCTGGTGGCGAGACGCGCCAGACGAGGGAAGTGCGGCCAGTCGGCGGTGGTGGCGGTTCGGACGGTGAGCATGTCTTGGCCGTGCGAGGGAGGATGGGTCGGGGTGATCCTGTTCGGAGCCGAGGGGACTCGGGATGGCCCACGGATCGCCGAGGGCCCGCCCCAGGCCACCCAACGTCCGCAGGTCCCTACATGCGGAACGCCGCGTACAGGCCCAGGGCGTTCAGCGCGGAGAGGCCAAGCACAACCGTCGCCACGCCTGCGAGCCAGCGCCCGGAACGCCATGCCAGGGCGATCGCCAGCGCGAGGATCAACGCGGTTCCGGCACCGGCGGCCGCGAGCTTCGCCCAGTTCGGGGTCGCGGGCAGAAGGATGTGCGTGCCCAACATCATCGGCATGATCGGCCATCTCGCGAGCCAGAGACGACGGTAGGCGTTCCAGGGCTCGTCAACGAAGAGGATCCACGCGTACGGCGCGTACGCGACGAACAGGACCATCGCCGCCGACCAGATCCGACGGCGGCGCAGCGCCCGCCGCGCGGCCGCAGCGCGCGCCGCCGAGATCTCCGCACCACACTCCGGACAACGCTCGGAGCTTCGCCCGCTGAGGTCGTAGGCGCACGACGGGCAGCGCTCGATCGACCCCGCCGCAGTTCCGGCGGCAGCGGTCCTCGGAGCGTCGGCCATGACGACGGATCCCTATTCGGAGGTTGCGACGCGATCGACTTCGTCCATGCTCGTCGCGCCTTGCGACACGAGGTGGTAGCCGTATTGCTGCAGGCTTGTGAACAGCCCTTGCCCGAGCACCTCGCGGATGGCCTGGATGGCGGGGGTCTTCAGGACCACGTCCCGGAGCATGTCGTTGAACTCGAGGAGTTCGAACAGCGCTCGTCGCCCATGGAACCCCGTTCCCAAGCACATGCGGCAACCGACGGGCACGTAGATGCGCGGAACGCCGCCCAGGAGCTGCCCCATCTTCATGTTCTGGGCCGGCGTCGGGCGGACCGGCCGCTTGCACGAGTCGCAGAGCATGCGCACCAGGCGCTGGGCCAGGACCATGTTCAGGGCGTTCGCCACGAGGTACGCCTCCACGCCGAGATCGAGCAGGCGGAAGATCGATCCGATCGTGTCCTTGGCGTGCACCGTGCTGTACACGAGATGCCCGGTCATGGAGGCCTGCATGGCAACGGTCGCGGTCTCGATGTCGCGGATCTCGCCGACGAAGATGACGTCCGGATCCTGCCGCAGCACCGACCGGAGGATCGAACCGAAGGTGTTGCCCACCTTGGCGTCGATCGGGATCTGGGTGCAGCCGTCGAGGTAGTACTCGACGGGATCCTCGATGGTGATCGCGTTGCGCTGCTCGACGTCGATCTCGCGAATGCACGAATAGAGCGTGGTGGTCTTTCCCGAGCCGGTCGGGCCGCACGCCAGGAGCATGCCGGCGTCCTTGATCGCCATGGCCCGCAGCTTCTCGTACATCCAAGGCAGCAGGCCGAGCTCGTGAAGGCGGCTGGGAGCGTTGGAGGAGTCGAGGATCCGGATCACCATCTTCTGGCCGTGCACCGCCGGCGTGAGGCTCACGCGGAAGTCGACCCGGCGGCCCTTGACCTGAACGGAGAAGTGCCCGTCCTGCACCTGGTTGCGCTGGGTGGTGTCGATCTGACAGAGGATCTTCACCACGCCCAGAATGCGCTTGAAGATCGGGGTCGACAGCTCGACCGCCGAGATCATGAACCCGTCGACGCGCAGCCGGATCGACGCGTTGTCCACGCGCGGCTCCATGTGCAGGTCGGTCGCCCGGGCGCGGAAGCACGCCAGGAGGAGCAGCCGGAAGGCGCGGATCGACTCGCCGGCGTCCTCGTCGCTTCCGCTGACAATGCCGTCCGCGGTGGCCTGGTGCACCGTCACGCCGCGATTGTCGACCAGGCTGATGTCGTTCTCGCCGAAGGGCTTCTCGATGGCCGCGTCGATGATCTCGCGGAGCTTCTTCTCGTACTCGGTCTGGATGTCGCCGACCTCCGGCGAGGGATCGATGTCGAGCGTGGCCGCGTTGTGCACCCGGCGGCCATCCTCTTCCAGGGCACCCGCGAAGTCCGGCACGTTCCGCTGCTTGCGGGGCGCCGCCTGTTCCGGATCGATGAACCGCAGCTCGGTGTTTCCGACCGTGATGACGTCGCCGTTGTCGAGCAGCTCCTCGCTGACCCGCAGGCTGTTGAGCTTGGTCCCGTTGCGCGATCCGAGGTCGCGGACGCGAAAGCCCTTCCCGTACGGCTCGATCACGCAATGCCGCCGGCTGAGAAGATCGTCCGGCAGGGCCAGGCTGTTGTCGGGAAGTCGCCCCACCGTCACCGGTCCCTCGGTGAGCTCGATGCGCTTCATGCCTTGGGCGGACTTGATTTCGAGGAACGGCATCGCGGATCGGTCTCGGTGAGGAACGAAACGGACGGTCCGGAGCCGGTCGGACCCTCCCGAGCAACAGCATACGGGGTTGGCGGACGTGGACAAACCCGCACGTCGGCGCGGAGCTACGGCGCGTCCGGCGCGGTCGCCTCCAGGTTCGGGAGGGGCTGTGGCACCTGCTTGATCACCCCCAATTCCACCAGGCGCTTGGCCAGCCGCGGCATGTTCTCGTCCAAGTAGGCGGGGAGCACCGTGTCGTCGTTCTCCCAGTCGAACCGGACCATCTCCCGACGGGCCTCCTCGGCCGACCACCCCTGCACCAGCATGCGGTACGCCGCGATCACGCCGCCCGTGCGGTACGTTCCGGCCGAGCAGTGGACGAGCACCGGGCCACCGCCTCGCACGGCGCCGTCGATCGACGCGATGGCGAGCGCATACGACTCGATGTCGCCGCGGCCGTCGCCTTCGAGCGGAAACACCTCGCGGTCGATGCCGAGACGCTTCGCCGCGGCCGCCTCCGCCGTCGCGGCCTCCGTCGGGGGATCATCGGCGTTCAGCGCCACAATGGTCTTGATGCCCAGCGTCTCGAGCGTGTGCCCGATGAGCGCTGGATGAAGCTGGCCACTGCGATAGACCTGGCCCTCGACGACGGTGCCGAGCCGTTTCGGCACGACGCGGTCGCGGGCGAATTCACGCCAGCTCCACGCGCCAACTCCAATCGACGCGGCGACGATCGCCGCCACGACCAACCGGGAGTGTGCTCGTTCGCTCACGAACTGCCCTGCCGCATGTCTTCCAGTCCTTCGGGGAAGGGATAGCTGGCGAACACGCCCGTCGGTGCCACCCGCCACATGGTCAGCGGCGGATACAGATCGCCGCGGAAGCCCGCATCGTAGGCCGTGCGAAGAACGGTCTCCAACGTGGGCTCCCCGCCGTCCGGCCCCAGAAGCCGGTTGGACTTCGCACCGAGGAAGCTCACCGAGGCGGACGGCAGTCGATCGCGCCGTCCCTCCAGCATCTCAGCCGCCTTGCGGAATCCTCGCGCCAGGTCGTCGACGGTGAAGTGATCGCGGTTGATCGGACGGAGGAGCGCCAGCACCTCGACCAGGTCGAGGTCGTACTTGAGCACCAGCACTTCGTCGGGACCGATCGATCGGGCGAAGCCCTCGGCGTAGTGCGTGATCGAGTTCGTGTTCCACTGGCTCGCCGGAATAAGCGCTGCAAGCTGGGCGATGATGCCGTGGCTGTTGTCACGGGCGTTCACACCGCAGACGAGGGTTCGGTAGCGCCCGGCCGCGACGTCTGCAAGCAGGTGCTGTCCCCACTGGATCCGGATTCGATCGCGGCCCCCGCGGGCACGACGCGGGTCGCCGGCCGGAAGCAGCACGATCCGATCGGCGCGGCTGTCCGCCTGGAGCAGGCGGTCGCCGTCCTCGTCGTAGACCTGGGGCTGATCAAGGGATGGGACCGGCTGGGTCGGTTGCATGGGGAGAGCCTCCTCCACGGATCATAATCCCGTGACGTGGCCAGCGCAGCGATTGCAGCCCGCCTCGTCAACGGTTCGCGCAGCGCACCTCGCGGGCGATCCCGCGCGTGCTCGGAACGACCTCAGTTCCAGTCGTCCTCGCGGTCGTAGCGCTTGCGATCGCGGTCCTTGTCCTCGCGCCGTTCGCGGCGACCCCCTCGGCCACCCTCGCCTTCCGGGTCCTTCCGGCCTCCAGGACCGCCGGACGATCGCCACTCGGAACGGGAACCGCCACCGCCACCGCCACCGCCGCCGCCGCGGTATCCGCCCGACCCGCCCGAACGGTCGGGCCGCCGCGACTCGAACGGGCGACCTCCCCGCGGTGGTCCTCCGCCACGATCGAAAGGCCGATCGGGTCGCGCACCCTTCGGCTGTGCTTCGTTGACCACCAGGGTTCGACCGTCGATCTCCTTGCCGTTGAGCGCCTGCATCGCGGCCTCGCCGGCCGCCTTGTCCGCCAAGGTCACGAAGGCAAAGCCGCGGGGCTTGCCGGTCTCGCGGCTCATCGCGATGTGGACGTCGGTCACTTCACCGAACGGCGCGAAGAGGTCGCGCAACGCTTGCTCGTCCGCCGAGAAACGAATGTTCCCCACGTACAGCTTGAACACGGCGTCATCTCCAAGGCCGATCCGGCGGATTCGTTCGCCCCGAGGCGACACCGAAGCCACACGGGAGAAAGGTCGTCACGGGTCGAACCCGTCGTGCGCGGCGTGGCATGTCGCCGAATCCGCATCCCGCTCGCCGGCGGTGTGGCCGGAGTATACATCCGCCTTCCGGAAGGGGCGGTGCGGATCGGTGCGGTTCGACGAGGTCCGGCGGCAACGACCGTTCGTAGAATCGGCGGATCCTTCTCCATCGTCGGAGAAACGACGTCTTCGCCCCCGCCCCCGGGTCGCCCTCATGCCTACTCGACGCACACTCCTATCGCTCGCCATGCTGCTCGCTGCCTCAACCGCGGTCGTGGCGAATGCTTCGGATGCGAGTCCGGTTCCGCCCGACTCGGGATCATCGGTCCGGTCCCCGCACCAGGATGCGGCTCCCGCCGGACCATCCAGCGCCGAGCGTCCGGCCTTCGTGCCTCCCACGGTGCCGCTCGATCCGCGGATCAAGTCGGATCGGATCACCGAGAGCGATCCCCCCGCGCTCCCTGCGGAGCTCCATCAGCCGCTCGCCGCCTCGCTCCGCATCGCCACCGACCCGGCGCAAGTACCGCTGCCGCCCGCTCTCCAGGAACGCGCCAGGGCGGCCTTGACCAAGGGCCTCGACTACCTCCGCGCCAAGCAGGCGCCGAACGGCGGGTGGATGGAGACGGCCAGCGCCGCTCCGAGCAACGACTCGGCGCGACCCGCACCGGTCGCGGTGGCGGTCACGGCGCTGGCGCTCAAGGCGTTGGCCCAGGCGACCGCGACGGCGCCGGCGGACGATCCCGCGATCGAGCGAGCCGCCGGATTCATCGCGTCGGCCCAGCGACCCGACGGGACGTTCGACGATGGCGGCATGTCCAGCTACGTGCATTCGTGCGTGGTGGCCGGCCTCGCCAGCCTTCAGGATGCACGCATGACCGATCGACTCCAGCAGGCGCTGCGAACGCTGATCGCCCTCCAGTGGGATCAGGGCGAGGGCGTGTCCGCGCGACAGGACTGGTTCGGCGGCGTGGGATACGGCCACAACGGCCGGCCCGATCTCTCGAACACGCAGTTGATGCTCGACGCCCTGCACGACGCGGGCGTCTCGCCCGACGATCCCGCGGTGCAGCGGGCGCTCGCGTTCGTTGTCCGAGCGCAGAACCTCAAGTCCACCAACTCCGCGACATGGGCGCAGGCGGGTCCGGACGACGGCGGATTCGTCTACACACCCGCCAATGGCGGCGAGAGCATGGCCAGCCAGGCGGCGGGCGAGGGCCGGTACGGCGAACTCCTTCCCGACCAGGCAAAGCGAAGCCTGCGCAGCTACGGCTCCATGACCTATGCGGGATTCAAGAGCCTCCTGTATTGCGGTCTCGCACCCGACGACCTGCGCGTGCGCGCGGCCTACGACTGGATCCGCCGCCACTTCAGCTTCCACGAGAATCCCGGCATGGGCCAGGAGGGCCTCTACTACTACTACCACGCGATGGCCCGCGCCCTGGTGGCGGCACAGCAGCCCACGATCATCCCTCTGGTTCCGGCCGCGGACGGAACGGACGCCGTCAAGGAGGGCACGCCGCAGAACTGGCGGCTGGTGCTCGTCGAATCCCTCCTCGAGCGGCAGCGCGACGACGGCAGTTGGCTGAACACCGCCGATCGGTGGCTGGAGGGGAACCCCGAGCTGTGCACGATCTACGCGGCCCTGGCGCTGGAGGAGGTGCTGAAGGAAGCGCCGGCCGCCGAGAAGCCAGCGCCCAAACGGTGACCGGGATGCGGGCGGCCGGCAACCCTATGGCGCCGGCTTTGCCGGCGAGGGATCGAGGCAACAAGGCATCAAGGCATCAAGGGGTGTTCGATTGGACGCGTGGGCTGCCTCGCGCAGACGAAGCCCACTGGCTGGCCGCAGACCCGGCCAACCAGTGCGTCGCGTCGTTCATCGGCCCCAAGGCAACGCAGCACAACCCTCGATCCCCTGATGCCTTGTTGCCTCGATGCCTGGATCGCGATCCCTACTCCCCCTCACTTCTTCCGGCGATACGTGATCTCCATCATCTTGAACTCCGTGCCATCCGGCAGGGTGTCCCACATCTCGGCGATCTTCGTGTCGGCGTCCACGTAGGTCTCGCGCCCGCGGGCCTTCTTCTCCTTGCCGGTCATCGGATCGACGGTCCAGGACTGCGTGTTGAGCACCTTGTGGTCGGCGTCGTAGGTGCCCGTCCCGCGCATGATTCCGGTGCCGACGCTGTCGATCCACGCGAAGACGTACTGCTTGGCGGCGTTGTCGTAGCCGGTAATGCCCATGCCCTCGAACGGCGAACCCATGAAGTCGCCATCGACGTGCTCGATCAGGTATCGGCCACCCATGCCCATGGTGTACTTCGCGGTCGCCTTCGACTCCGTCGGCGGTTCGCCAGGAGCCATGAACATCTTGACATCGCACTCCCAGTTCCCAGCCATCTTCGCGAGACGGGCGTGTTCGTCGCCCGGCGTCATGTACTCCGTCCAAGCCTGCATCATCGCGGCCTGCTCCGGACTCATTGGCGGTGCGCCGTCATGCTGTCCGGCCGCGCCCCCGGCGGCACCGTGCTCGTTCGACTTGCCTCCCGTTCCGTGGGAATCGCCCGCCTTCTGCGGAGCCAGACCAAGCGCTGCGGCCGCTGCAAAACCCATGACGAACCCACCCAGCAAAAGTCCTCGCTTCATGTCGGTGCTCCCAAGTCGTGCGCAAAGGCAGCCGTCGCCACCATGGTCCAGCCGCCGAAGGAACAGTCGCAGAATCACCACGACTGTCAACGTCCCGATACCGCCCGGCGGGCAACCGGCCGCAACAATTCACTCGTCTCCGCACGAGCCGACGGGGACCTCCGGTGATCACCTGACACGGATCCGGGGCGAGCGTAGCGTGCTGTGTGCCGGGACGAAGGGACGAAGGGACGAAGGGACGAAGGGACGAAGGGACGAAGCGTACACTCCGGCCATGCCCACCGAGCACGAACGGATGGCGGAGTCGGCGCGGCAGGGTCCCGTCTCTTGCGCGGTGCTGACCGTTTCGGACACCCGCACGATCGAGACCGATGCCGGCGGCGCGATGATCGTCCGCCTCCTGGCCCAAGCCAGCCACACCGTGGCCGATCGGGCGTTGGTTCCTGACGAGCCGGGACAGATCGAGCCGAAGCTCCAGGATTGGCTCGCGAATCCCTCGATCCAAGCGGTGCTCGTGACCGGCGGAACCGGGATCGCACGCCGGGACACGACCATCGAGGTCGTCCGGCGCCTCCTCACCGCGGAGCTCGAGGGCTACGGGGAGCTGTTTCGGACACTGAGCTTCGCCCAGGTCGGTGCCGCCGCCATGCTCAGCCGAGCCGTCGGCGGTCTCGTCGTTCGCGACGCCGATGCCGGCGGCGAAACGTTCCTCTTCGCCATGCCCGGCTCCGTGAACGCGGTCGAAACCGCGATGTCGCGCCTGATCCTGCCCCAGTTGGCGCATCTCGTGTGGGAGCGACGGCGGTAGCGTTGCCGTCAGCGCGCAACCGCGGCCCACGCCGACATCGATTGGGCCATCCCTGCCCAGGGATCGATCCACTGCCGGGCGTCGATCACGACGGGCCTCGCATACCCCACGATCGAGAGCGCCGCCGCGTAGCGTTCGACGTCGAGCTGGGCGTCCGAGTCGACATTCGGGGCACGCGCCACCGGCGCCCGCATCCCGGAAACGGTCAGGTCGCAGAGCCGGGCGGAGCAGAGCCGCCCTCCGGCATCGATCACCGCGGCCTCCGGTTCGCGGGCGTTGGCCATCAGCGCCGCGGGATCGATCCCGATCCGGAGGCGATGGCCGTTGCCGCCCTCCGCGGCCGTCGGCTCGATCGCATGGTCGGCGAGGTCGACCCCATGCCGCTCGGCACGAGCGAGCATGGTCGCCAAGAGATCGGAGAATTCATGTTGGGCACCGTCGTGCGGCGGCAGCAGCACACTCACCGGCACCCGCCCGAGGTCCGCGGCCAACTCGATCGCTTCCAGGACCGCCGCCAGCGCCCGGTCGCAGTGGGCGGGATCGGTGTAATGCGCCGGCGGGATCCAGAGGTCCAGTCCACTCGGCAGGAGCTCAAGCTGCTGGAGACGCTGCCGGAGTCCGCGCCGGGACCCGGCGTCCAGATCGCGCGGTCGCAGACCGGGCTGCGT
This sequence comes from Phycisphaerales bacterium, assembly GCA_020427695.1. Taxonomy (GTDB): domain Bacteria; phylum Planctomycetota; class Phycisphaerae; order Phycisphaerales; family SM1A02; genus JAGQOG01. The sequence continues at coordinate 10,764 of JAGQOG010000521.1, read as the reverse complement.
GGCACTCAACTGCACATGGCGGCAGCCGAGTCGGCCCAGGCGAGCCAGCGACTCGCGCGGGTCGCCCTCCAAGGGACCCAGCGTGGCGGACAGTGGAGCGGGAGAGCCGGTCATGGCGGCAGGCATCGTACGGCGGCCCGCAAGGGTGGACGCGGCGCCCGGCGGAAGCGACGCTATGCCGTGGTTCCCCTCATCGAACCGGGAGAGCGTCCATGAGCCTCGATCGCCGCACATTCCTCGCCCACGCCGCCACGGCCGCCGGAGCCTCCGGCCTCCTCGCCCTGCCCGCTCATGCCGACGACCACGGAGCGCCATCGTCGCCGACTTCGCCGCGGCGCCCGTTGCGCATCGGCGTGTCCACCTACTCGTTCTGGCACTTCCGCGGAGATCCGCCGGATCTCCGGACGGTGATCGACCAGGCCGGCGCGATGGGCTTCGATGGCGTCGAGATTCTCCACATGATGATGCCCACGGAGGACAACGCCTACCTGCAGGAGCTCAAGCACCGCGCGTTCGTCAACGGCCTCGACCTCATGGGATTCTCGATCCACCAGGGCTTCGTCACGCCCGACGCCGACGAGCGGCAGCGCAACATCGACCACACGATCCGCTGCATCGAGCTGGCGTACGCGCTGGGCATTCCGACGCTGCGCCTGAACACCGGGCGCTGGCGCACGATCGCCGACTTCGACGAGCTGATGGCCAACAAGGGCGTGGAACCGATCCTCCCCGGCCACACCGAGGACGAGGGCTTCAAGTGGTGCATCGACTCGATCCAGCGGCTGATCCCCCATGCGGAGAAGTGCGGCGTCTGCATGGGACTCGAGAACCACTGGGGGCTCGGACGCACCGCCGCCGGCGTCATGCGCATTGTCGAGGCGGTGAACTCGCCTTGGCTCCAGGTCACCCTCGACACGGGCAACTTCCTGGAGAACTGGGAGCCGCAGATCCGGCAGATGGCGCCGCGAGCGGTGCTGGTGCAGGCCAAGACCTACTACGGCGGCGGCGAGTGGTACACGCTCGAGATCGACTACCCGTTGGTCGCACGCATCCTCCGCGAGGCGGGCTTCAAGGGCTACGTGTCGTTGGAGTTCGAGGGGAAGGACCCGGCGGAAACAGGTGTGCCTCGGAGCTTGGACCTCCTGCGACGCGCGTTCGCCTGAGCCGATCGCGACCGGGCGCCCGTAGGATCGAGTGCCATGCCTCTCGCAACGCTCGACATCCGCGTGGTCCGAGGGCCCGTACGCTACGCCGCGCTGGAGTCGTTTCCCTCCCCCGCCGGCGCAGAGTGTGTGTTCCTCGGCCGCACCCGCGCCGAGACGCATCCCGTGCATGGCGACTTGGCGTCCCTCGACTACCACGCCTACGAGTCGATGGCGGAATCGGTGCTGCATGAACTCGCTCGGCAGGCGGTCGCGCAACACGGGTGCCTGTTCGTGCGCCTCCATCATGCCTTGGGTCCCGTAGCGGTCGGCCAGGCGAGCGTGCTGGTGCAGGCCGTATGCGGCCATCGCGATGCCGCCTTCGCGTCGTGCCGATGGTTGATCGACGCGTTGAAGTCGAGCACACCCATCTGGAAGCGGGAGGTCTGGGCGGACGGAACCACTTGGGCTCCGGGGCAGTCCCCGCCCGGCGGTGGTACCCTCCGGACGCAGCCCCCGACATCGGCGCCACCGGCAGGCGGGTCGGCGCCGCACGCGAAGGCGAAGGAACCAAGCGCATGAGGCCCTTGGCAGTACTGGTCGATACGGCACATTGGCTCGCCATCACCTTGTGGACGGCGGCGCTGGTCGCCGCGGGCGTCGCCGCGATGGGCGCGTTCTCGACCCTTCCCCGGATCGGCATTCAGATGCCCGCGTTCCGGAACTACGTGGAAACCAACAAGGGCAACATGACCACCGAGTCCGGCCGCATCGCCGCGGGGATGATGATGGAGCCGGTGTTCACGGCCACCGACTTCGCCCAGATCGCCTTGGCGGCCATCGCCATCGCCACGCTCGGGGTGCAGGTCACGGCGTTCCAGAGTCGCTGGCCCCTCCGTCGCCCGTCGAACGCCATCCGCGCGTTCTGTGTGATCGTTGCGACCGGCCTGGTTTCGTTCCACACCATCGCGATGGCGCCTTCCATGAACTCCTCGTTGCGCGACTGGTGGACGGAGGCCCGCTTGAATCTCGATGGCGCCGACGCGCACCGTGCCGCGTTCAACGAGAAGCACGTTCTGGCCGATCGCCTCTTCCGCATCCGGCTCGGACTGCTGGTGGTCGCCGTCGGCTGCACGGCGGTGGCCGGCGTTCCACCGCGCGCCGCCAACGGCAGCGAACTCCAGAATCCGCGACTGGCCCGCAACGCATGACCCTCCCCGCCCCTCCGGTGCCGGTCCAGCCCGGCCAGGAAAGCAAGGCCGGGTTCGAGCTGCCACGGAAATCGGCGGACGCGATCGCGCGGGCGGAGGCGATCCTCGCGGCGCTGTACGAGCGCTACCCGGACGCCCATTGCGAGCTCGACTACCGTTCCCCGCACGAGCTGCTGGTGGCGACGATCCTTTCCGCGCAAGCCACCGACGTCGCGGTCAACAAGGCGACGCCCGCACTCTTCGAGGCGTTCCCTACGCCAGCGGCCTACGCCGCCGCCACAGCCGCGGAGATCGAGCCGTTCGTCAGGTCGCTGGGATTCTTCCGGAACAAGGCGCTCGCGGTCCACACCGCGATGACCCGCGTCGCCGATGCGTACGGCGGGAAGGTGCCGCGCACCATGGAGGAACTGCTCACGCTCCGTGGCGTGGCGAGAAAGACCGCCAACGTCGTGCTCAGCAACGCCTTCGGCATCAACGTCGGCGTCGTGGTGGATACGCACGTGATGCGCTTGGCCAAGCGGTTCGGCCTGTCGCGCCACGCCGATCCGGCGCGGATCGAGCGCGACCTCATGGCGCTCCTCCCCCGGCCCCATTGGGGCATGGCCAGCCACCTCCTGATCTGGCACGGCCGGCGCGTCTGCAAGGCGCGAGGGGGCACCTGCGGAAGCGATCCCATCTGCCAGCGCTTCTGCAGCAACGCCAAGGCGGCGCCGAAGAAGCAGCCGGCCTCGAGGGCAGGGCGGGCCCGAAAGGCGGCCGCGACCCGCGGGAGCGCTGCTTCGTCACGACGCCGGGCGCGACCGTGATACGCTGAGGCGATGCCTTCCCGCTCCTCCCTGCTGCCCCGAACGGTGTCCGTCGACTCCCCCGGGAGATCCGCCGCGCTCGCGACCGCGGCCCTCGTGTGCCTGTTGGCCTCGGCCTGCGCGTCCAGTTCGTCCGGCGCGAAGGACGGGATCCCCGAAGGCACGGTGCCCATGGTGCGCGACCTCCGCGTGCGGGATCACGACGGAGGAACGAACCACCGGATCCTGGTGCGAGACGGCTACTGGTACCAGACCTTCAGCAACCAACTCCTCGCCATCGATCCGCGGAGCACCCGCGCCGCGGCACAGATCGACATCACGCCCTTCGGGAAGGGCGGACCGGCAACCGATCTCGCGTTCGCCCGCGGTCGGCTCTGGGTCGTGCTGGCCCGCACGGGCCTGGCCGAGTTCGATCTCGCCGAGCCGCGCGAGCCTCGGCTGGTCGCCCTGCACACGCCGGAGTCGCTGGGGATCCTTCCGCGGCGGGTGTCGGTCGTCGGCGACGACCTCTACGTCTCCGGTGCGACGGGTGTCGTGCGGTGGAGCGACCGGCGCGTGTTCCTGCCCGGCCAGGGACCGTGCGGCAGCGTCGTGGGCTCGACACGTGGTCCGGTGACGTGCATCGGCCGCGACATCGTGCGACTCGACGACGGTGCCTTCGTCGGGTCGGCGATCGAGGTGGTCGAGTTGCCGGCAGCGCCGGCCCCGAGCGCCGCCCGCTACATCTTTGCCCGCCAGGCCGCCAGCGGTGCGCAGATCGGACTTCTCGACGCCGACCTGCGCGAAGTCGCGTCGGCGGCCGTCCCCGGTGCCCTGCGCAGCCTCCGCACCTTCGACGGTCGGCTGTGGACGGTTTCCGACACCGAGATCACGAGCTTCGCCATCGCCAACGACACGCTGACGGACGAGCAGCCCTTCCGCGTGCGCGGCGCCCGCGACGTGGCTCCGTTGGCGCCGAACATCCTCGCGGTGTCGGGCACGTTCGGACGCGCGATGTATCGCATCGAACCGGAGGGAACGGAGCCCGGCGACACCTTCTTCAACGCCCATCGCGAAGCCAGCGGCCTCTCGAAGGCGATCTCCGACCGCCGACGCGTGCTCGCCGGAGGCGACGAGGGCAACTGGATCTACCTGATCGGCGACCGGGCCGAACTCACCGATCGCGCGCTCGACTTCACGACGGTTCCGGCCCGCACCGCGACCACGTCTTGGGGAAGCGCTGCCATCGGCAAGGACGACCACGGCGTCCGGGTGCTCGCCAACGGCGTCGAGACGCTGTACGTTCCCGAGGGCGATCCGCTGATCGGCTGCGTGCGCGACATCGACGGCGATCTCTGGATCGGCCACGAGTTCGGAATCGACGTCGTCGGGCAGGGGCCCGACGGCACCACCCGGATCGGGAGTGTGCAATTCGAGGGCCTGGTGCGGTGGCTGTTCCCGAAATGGGACGGTGGCGGCGTGTTCGTGAGCGAGTTCGGCGGATTCGGCACCGTCGAGTTCGTCGAGCGGCCGATGACGCCGGAGGAGATCGCCGCGGCGAATCAAGCGGCACAGGAACGGGCCGCTCGCGCGGCGGCCCAGCAGAAGGAGAAGTCGAAGTGAGCACTGCCGGTGGTCGGATCGAGCAGCTTCGGCGGCTGCTGGACAAGGAGCCCAACGACGCCTTCTGCCTCTACGGGCTCGGCCAGGAGTACGCCCGGCGGGGCGATTCGACAAGCGCCGTGCAGTGGTACGACCGCGCCATCGCCGCCGATCCCGACATGAGCTACGCCTACTTCCACAAGGCGCGGGTCCTCCAGGAGGCGGACGACATCGACGGCGCCGTGGCGACGCTGCGGGCCGGACTCGAGGCCGCCAGGCGCGCGAACGACGCCAAGGCGACGAACGAAATCGCCGGCTACCTCGACGAGCTCACCTGAGTCAAGCGAACCGGAATCCTCCACATGACCAAGCGTCGCACGACCTCGACGAGTTCGGACGGCCTGCCTCCGACCGAGCAGGTCATCGCCTCGATCGACCCCCTGCCGTCCGACCCCAACACCCGACGCGTGCGCGTCGGCCGGCGCACGGTGGCCCGCCTTCCGGCGCCCACGATCGAAGCGCTTGGCTTGCGCATCGGCCAGCGTTGGACGCTGCGGCTGGCCGAGCGAGTGGACGGCGCGGCCGCCGAGTTGGCAGCCCATCGCGAGGCCATGCGCCTCTTGAGTCGATCGGCCATGTCCTCCTCCCGACTGGGCGAGCGGCTGACCGCCCGCGGCCACGCCGCGCCCCTGGTCCGCAGGGTGCTCGAAACGCTCCTGGAGCAGGGCTGGCTCGACGACGCCGCATTCGCCGATTCCGTGGCGGCTTCGGCCCGTCGGCGGGGACCGATCGCGCCATCCGTGCTGGCCGCACGCCTGCGTGAACGTGGCGTCGCGCCGAAGGTGGCGCAGGCGGCAGCCGAGCGTCATGGCGTCTCCGGCACCGACGAGGCCGCCGCGCTGGTGCAGAAGCTCCTTCCACGCCAGCGTGGGACACCCCTCCAGATCGCCCGCCGTCTCGCCGCGACACTTGCGCGACGGGGCTTCGACGATGGTACGATCGCTGCCGCGCTTCGCCGTTCGGATCTCCCGGTGGACTCCGACGGATGAGACCCCAACTGCCCGGCGGCGCGGGTCGTTCCTGCGACCTCGCCGAAAGCGGGTGGAGAGGCATGTCCATGGACCAGATTCGAACCAGCACCCTCCGCCCGATCGCCAGCACGGATCGTGCGGCACTCGTTGCGGCCCCGATTCTCCTGCTTGCGGTTGCCGGATGCACGGGAAACCTGAACACCTCCGACGATCTGATCGGCGGCGATCCCGTGGTGACGGAGACCGCGGTCGCCGGCACCGACGCGATGGCGCCCGATCAGCCCAGTCTCCTCGGACTGGACCGCCGCAACTGGCCGGTGCAACGGGTGACCTCGCCGCCGGCGCAGGTCGAGTTCAACCCGACCTATGTCGAACCGGTGCTCGTCGACGACACGACCGCTCGCAACCGCGGCGACTATCCCTCCTTCGCCACGATGCTCGAAGAGACCGGCTCGTCCGAGGCGCTGGCCTGGCAGGCCATTGCGACAATTCCCTACAACGGCTGGCTGCTCCTGATCTCGCCGATCCGCATGGTGCAGACGCCGCCCGACTCGATCGAACGGGGCCCCGGCGGCTACCGCCGCATGCCTCCGGTGCCCACGGTCAACCCGTGGGCATGGGTCGAGCCCCCGGGATCGACGCCGACCGTGCCGGCGGCAGACACCGAATCGCCCCCAACCTCGAACTGAGGCCGGTTCCCACTCCCCCTCGCCGGTTCGCGGGGGGGTTCGACCGAAGAGCACCACCCGCATGAGCGCCCGACCCGAGTCTCCCACGTCGCCGACGCCCGACATCAACCCCGATTGGGAAGTCTCCCCCCAGGAGGTTCGAACGCGGCTCGACCGGGGCGAGAAGCTCTTCCTGCTTGATGTTCGCACGGACCAGGAGGTCGATCTCGCCCGGATCGACGGCTCGTTCCACCTGCCGATGCACGATCTGCATCTTCGTCTGGACGACCTCCGGGAGCACGAGGCCCGGCCCATGGTCGTGTACTGCCATCGCGGACGCCGATCGCTGCTGGTCACCGCCGCCCTGCGACGGGCCGGCTTCGAGGATGTGCGTTCGATGGCCGGGGGCATCGAGCAGTGGGCGCGAACGATCGATCCCCGCGTGCCGCTCTACTGATCAACGGCCGCCATCCTCGATGCTCCGCCTGCGCCTCATCACGGGTCCCTTGCTGATCCTCGCCCTTCTCGCGCTGATGTGGGGCGACGAGCGTTTCGACGCGTGGCTCCGGTCCCACGCCAGCGGGGCCTTCGCAGGATGGTCCGACCCGCCGCGGGCGCTGCTGCTCTTGACCGCGGCAGCGCTCGCCATCGTTCCCCTGGCCGCCGCAGAAGCGGCTCGGCTGCTGCGCGACAGCGGCCTCCCCGTGCCGACCCCGCTGGCCATCGGCTCCTCGGTCGCGGCCCTGCTCTCGGTTGCCGTGATCTTCATGCAGCCGCCTTGGCCAATCGCTTCCGCGGTCGTCCCAACGGTCGTCGTCGCCGTGCTGGGCCTGTCGCTCCTGATTCTCTCGCGGCATCGGAGCGTGGCCGGGGTCGTGCCCGGCGCCGCCGGAACGCTTCTGGTCGCGGTGTACCTGGGCGTCCTGCCTGCGTTCCTCATCGCGATTCGCCAAGTCTGGTCGGGGTGGGTCGTGGTGGGAATCGTGCTGACGATCAAGTCGAGCGACATCGGGGCCTATTTCGCAGGACGCAGCCTGGGTCGAAACAAGCTGATTCCTTGGCTCAGCCCCGGCAAGACCTGGGAGGGGCTGGTCGGCGGCGTGATCACCGCGGCGGTGGTCGGCGGCCTTCTCGCCCTCGCCACCGGGGGCGCCGCGGGGACCGGTCGCGTGCCGGTGTGGCTCGGCGCCGTGGGCGGCGCGCTCCTGGCAGTGGTCGGCCAGCTCGGTGACCTGGCGGAGAGCCTCTTGAAGCGGACGGCGGGCGCGAAGGATTCAGGCACGCTCCTCCCGGGGATGGGCGGCGTGCTCGACGTGATCGATTCGCTGCTTTTTGCCGCACCGGTGGCGTGGTGGCTACTCCTTCTGGCCTCCTCGTCAGCTTCGTGAGGCGTCGAGGGGCGTCGAGGTCGGGAAGAGCGTGGTGCGCCCGCTCACCCCGACCGGGAATCGAGGCTACACTCATTCCTTCCGCCTTTCGCGGTCGGACCGAGGCCGTGCTCGCCCTCTGGAGAACGAGGCAGCGCTCGGCCGGCGACCGCATGGCCGACCATTGGAACGCCGCCATGAGCTTGATGGAACAGCTGCTGAAACTGCACCGAGTCGACGGACAACTCCGAGGTCTTCGCACGCGACTGGATGCTGCCCAGCGTCAGGTCACGGCTCAGGATCGCAGCATCGGCGCCCTTCGCGTGCAACGGCAAGAGCTCGAAGGACAGCGCAAGCAGGCCCAGGCTCGAACGGTCAACCTCGAGGTCGAGGCGAAGGCGATGGAGGAGCGCGTGGAGCGCCTCCGGTCGGATCTCAACGCCTCCCAGACGCAGAAGCAGTACGCCGCCATCCTCTCGGAGGTGAATGGGCTGAAGAACAAGCGAACCGAGGTGGACGAGAAGGCCCTGGCGGAGATGGAGCGCACCGAGAAGCTCGCGACCGAGATCGCGAACCTGGACGAGGCGCTGGCGGAGCGCGAGAAGGTGCGGCAGATCGCCGAGAAGGAACTCGCCGAGCGCGAGGCGGAGATCAGCGAGCGGCTGGCCGAGCTCCAGCGGGAACGGGATGTGGCGGCGTCGGTGATTCCGGAGCAGGCGATCGCCCTCTTCAATCGGATGGCCGACCGCTACGAGGGCGAGGCCATGGCGCAGATCGAGGAGATCGACCGTCGCTCGCGCGACTACTCCTGCAGCGCGTGCAACATGCAGATCCCGTTCGAGTCGGTGTCGCGGCTGACGTCCAGCTCCGCCGAAGTCGTCCAGTGCGGCGTCTGCCAGCGAATCCTCTATCTCCAGGAAGAGGTCCGCGGCGCGCTGGCCAAGAAGTAGTCGGGTCGGCGGATGGCGGTGCGCCGCTGCACATGTTGATCCTCGGACTCGAAACCTCCTGCGACGAAACCGCCGCCGCGGTCGTGCAGGACGGGACGCGCGTGCGCAGCAGCATCGTGGCGTCACAGCACGAGCTTCACGCTCCCTACGCCGGAGTGGTGCCCGAGATCGCGAGCCGTGCCCACCTGGAGCGGCTGCTTCCAGTGCTGCGCGAGTCGCTGCGGATCGGCGGGGCGTCGTTCGACGACCTCGATGCGGTGGCGGTGGGACATCGACCGGGCCTGATCGGATCGCTGCTCGTGGGTGTCAGCGCCGCCAAGGCATTGTCCTGGCGGCTCGGCGTCCCGCTCATCGGCATCGATCACGTCGCGGCCCATCTCCACGCCGGACTGCTCGATGCACCGCCCGTGCGCTGGCCCGCGCTGGGCCTGGTGGTGTCGGGGGGCCATACCAGTCTCTTCCTTCTCGAATCCGCCCGCCAACCGCGGCTCCTCGGCCGCACGCTCGACGATGCGGTCGGCGAGGCGTACGACAAGGTCGCCACCATGCTCGGCCTTGCCCATCCAGGCGGACCGAAGGTCGATCGCCTGGCGAACGAGGGGAACGATCGCACCTTCGACTTCCCGATCGCTCTTCCCCAGCGCGACAACCTCGACTTCTCCTTCAGCGGGCTCAAGACGGCGGTGCTCTACACCGTGCGCGGGCGACCCGCGCCGGGCGCCTCGGCGCTGCCGCCAGCACCGCCCTCGATGGCACCCGGCCGCGCCGCGGACATCGCCGCCAGCTTCCAGCGGGCCGCGGTGGCGGCGATCGTGCGCAAGGTGCGGCTCGCCCTCGACGCCTTCGACGTGCCCACGCTCCTGGTCGGCGGCGGCGTCAGCGCGAACAGCCGACTGCGCCGGGAACTGGAGGAACTCGCCGCGGATCGCCTCGACCTGCGGCTTCCGCCGATCCAATACTGCCTCGACAACGCCGCCATGATTGCGGGCGCCGCCCATGCCCGTCTCGTGGACGGCGCTTGCGACGCGCTGGATCTCTCGACCTCGACCAGCAGTGCCATCGCCTGAGACCCGGCCCACGCGCCGCCCTTCGACTCCCGTTCCTCACGCTCTCCACACGCCGATCCCGCCGTGACCTACCGACCCGCCCACCACGATCCGAACCTCATCTACTGCGACGCGCCGCACCCATCGACGCTGGCCGAAGACGAGCTGCTCAAGCACTGCTCGATCGAGTTCGGACGTGTGGCCGGGCCCGGCGGGCAGAACCGGAACAAGGTCGAAACCGCGGTGTACATCGCCCATCGACCGACCGCCGTCGATACGCACGCCACGGAGCGGCGCAGCCAGGGACAGAATCGACACGTCGCGATCTTCCGCCTCCGGCTCAAGCTCGCTTGGAAGGTCCGGACGTGGACCCGCCGCGACGGGCACCGCCCGAGCGAGCTTTGGGTGTCGCGCCGACAAGGCGAGAAGATGTCCGTCAATCCGGAGCATGCGGACTATCCGGCCCTCCTCGCCGAAGCGCTCGACGTCGTCGTGGCCCGCGGCTACGACGTGGCCGGTTCGGCCGGGATTCTCGGCATCACCATGTCCCAACTCGCGCGCCTCATCCGCCACCAGAAGCACGCCTTCTCGATGGTGAACGAGGGACGCGAGCGGCGCGGCCTGCCCCGGCTGCGCTGAGACGGCGGCGATTCGCGGCATGCTCGCCCGAATTCCGGCGGTTTCCGGCGACCCCCGTCGCGCCGGAGGTCCATATGCGCCCCTTGCCCGCTGCACCCGGCGTGAGGCCGACCGTACCATGTGGCCATGCCTGCCACGCTGTCTGCCGAGAAGATCCGGGCGCTGATCGACGAGGAGTTGGCCTCGCTGGTCGAACTGCGCCACGATCTCCATGCCCACCCCGAACTCGGATACGAAGAGCGCCGCACGAGCGAGGTCGTGCAGCGCGAGCTCCAGGCGGCCGGGATCGAATTCCGCGCCGGCCTGGCCGGTGGAACGGGAGT